>NZ_JBEPYQ010000014.1:0-91578 GCF_041641335.1 Cohnella sp.
TAGAAGCTTCCAGGCCAACAAGAACTGCGGGAACCGCAGGGATCGCTTGCTCAACTTCACTTCGGATGAGGTGATTACGCAAGAATCTCCCACTTCAACGCAAATGCGTAAGTGGGGGAGTGTTCAAGGACACCGCCAAACCCTGAATCCAGTGGATAGTGCCGCTGCACGCGCTTAAGGTCCGCTTATTTACGGAGGTTCAGCGGATAACGCTCACGCAGGTATACTTACTTCAACCCACTCATGCGCTCCAGCTTGTCGCGCGTTCGCGATGGGAACAGCTGCAGCGACGATTCGGAGCCTTGCGCGGATTGAAGGGCGGCCATGACGTCGATCTGGCCGAAGCCGAATTCGGCGTCCCTGCCCGTTACACCCAAATCTTTGGCCGTATTGCGGATTAAATCCATCACGTGTTCGTTGTCCAGTCCGGGGTTGGCCGCGCGGACGAGCGAGACGAGCGCGGCGACGTGCGGGCAAGCCATCGACGTGCCCGACAGAGCGGCGTAGCGGCTTCCGGGGTACGTGCTCGGAATGGAGGTGCCAGGGGCCGCGACGTCGATGTAACCGCCGTAGTTGGAATATTCGGCCCGGCTCTCGTCGGGATCGGTTGCCGCTACGGCGAGCACTTCGGGATAAGCCGCCGGAAAGCCCGGACGTTCCGTATTGTCGTTGCCGCTGGCGGCAACGAGCACGACGCCGTTGTCGTGGGCGTACTTGATCGCATCGTGCAGAAACTCTGCCTGCGCATAGTTGCCCAGGCTCATGTTGATGACGTGCGCGCCGTTGTCCGTCGCCCATATGATCCCTTCGGCGACGGAATAGGTGGAGCCCGCGCCCGTATCGTCCAACACTTTAACCGGCATGATCTTCGTATACCAGGTCATGCCGGCGACGCCTTCGTTGTTGTTGACCTCTGCCGCGATAATACCGGCTACGTGCGTGCCGTGTCCGACATCGTCTTCGGGATCGGCGGACGGATCGACGATGTTGACGCCTTTAACGAGACGGCCCTTCAAGTCGGGATGATCGGACTGGACGCCAGTGTCCAGCACTGCGACGACGATGTCCGGACTTCCTTTAGTGACCTTCCAGCCGGTCTCCGTCATGATCTCGGGCAGGTTCCATTGGTATTCCGAATACAGCGTATCGTTGGGAACCAGCGTTTCTTCTCTGTCATCAGCCGCCGCGTTCAAATCCGTTCTCCGGAATTTGGCTCCGTTGGTCAAATACAAATAATGCGGCTCGACGAATACGGGATTCCATTCGCGCTTGAAGTAAGCTTTTAATTCGCCGGTGTTATGCTTCTTGGAGCGGAATACATAGATGCTTCTCGTCTGCTTGACGACGGTCAGGTTGAGCTCCTTGCGCAGTTGCAGCAGCTGCTTCTCCGTCAGCGGCTTGCGGAACTTAACGACGACCTCGTCCACGGAGTAGTGACTGGCGTTGCCGTTGTCTTCTCCGCTGCGCACCGTCGTCTCCGCGTTCGTGCCGGGAACGACCGATTCGATTCGGTAGCGGCCTTCCTGAGGGTACGGGATAAGGCGAAGATTGCGACGCTGGTGCCGCTCGACCGCTTGGATGACTTCCGCGGAGACGAGCGCAACGACGCTGCGTCCGTCGGCATTGCCGATGCGCTCGGCCGTCGCGAAATAGCTTTTGCCGCCTGCGGAGAAGACCGGAGTGGAGAAGCTGGCATTGTTGCGGGCGGCCGATCGCGCGCGGGCCAAATAAGGCAAAGCCCGGGTCAGCGTGTCCGGCGTCAGCGTGCCTGCGCTCTTCTTGTTCCCTTGATCGGCCCATTCGGCATATACGACCTCGGGATGGGCGTGGAGAAGAGCACGCAGAGCGTCGCCCGACGGCGAGCTTTGGCGACGTTTCTCCAGAAACGCGCGGATATCCCGTGCCACCTGGGCTCGCGACAGCCGTTCGGTCGCTTCCATGTCGTTTTTCACCGTTTGCAGTTTATAGGAAGCTTCGGCCTTGGCGCGCGAGGGCGTTTGCGTCCCCGGAAGCGGCGCGGATTCACGATTTTCACGATGTGTGGAGGACGGCATCAGCGGGATGGCGAGCAGAACGACGGCGATTCCCAGCGCGATGCCGGCCCAGGCGTAACGGCGCATGGCGCACCTCTCCTTCAAGCTCCTGGAGCGGAGCCGATTATCTTGTTAGGATGAAGGGACACAGACAAAAATATACGGCACTTTTTGTCCTTGCCAGTACCGTTCGCTAACGATTTATGGTACGATAATGAAAGTTTCGCAACTGACAAGCGGGACTATTTAGCTTGATACCCAACTGCTCCCATAACGATATGCTTTTCGCACAAATGGAAAGGGGATCTATCCATGCCATCCACCAATCTTAAGGCGCTTGCCGAATCCAGCCGGGAGAAACTAAAGGCGGCCATCGATCCGATCGAGCACTTTTTGAACCATCACGCGCTTGAACAGCTCGTCCAGAACGACGATCCGGACAGCGTCGCTTTCTACTCCGGCCTGCTGTCGGATTTGCGCCACTTGCTCGTCTTCTCCGAAGTGGCCTACGAGAAGCTCGGAGCCGTGCTGAGAAGACCTAATCTGGACAACGACTTGGCCGAACGCGCATTGTACGAGGTATACCATAACGGCGTCAATTCGTTCTTCTATCCGAAAAACGAATGCTACTCCGAGGACGGACGTTACGCCTACACGGGACAAGACGCCATCCGCTTCCGGATGAAACCGGTTCGCGCCGCGCGCGACGTCATTCTGTCGATCTCCCGGGTTTACGAGGAGCTTCGCGACGATCTGTCCTATTACGAAAGCGATTATTTGACGCATCGCCGGATGCAAGGACAATCCAAATAACAAATTTGCCTGCAACCTCCGCCCTCCTGACCGGTATACCCCGCTTTAGCGGGAGAAAACTAAGTCAGGGGGGTGATCATTTATGCCGAAAGGCGTAGCTTGCAGCGTAAGCAACTGTTCGTTCTGGAAGGAAGGCAACGCCTGCGGAGCCAGCGAAATCAAGATCGAGGTGGACGCGCACTCCGACCTGCGTTGGAACGAAGAGTTCGCCGAGGAATTCGAGGATCATCGCGACAAAGCGGCGGACTCGTCCGTCACCTGCTGCCTGACGTTTAAGCCGAAGTCGTAAAATAGGTCTTGAGTAGCGCTTGCGATCCTCGGTCGGGACTGGTCGTGCTTCCGGGATTGTTGTACAATGAAATCATCCGATTACAAAAACTGACGACCGGGAGCCAATCGACTTGAACATAACGACGGATCCTCGCCTGCTCAAGCAAATGCTGCTTACCCAATGGATAACGGAATCGAATCCGCTCGGCGGCGGCAAGACCGCTCAAGGGGCATCGGAGCAAAGCGCCGGTGTATTCGATATGCTGCTCAACCAATATACGGCGGATTCGCTCGGTTCCAACTCATCGCAGGCGCTGTCGCTGCAACGGCTGGATGCGTCCGGAAGCTTGTCCGCCTATCCGGCCTACTTGGGAGGAGCGCTGGCCGGCATCGGCGGCTCGTCCTCGGCGTTCGACGATCTGATCGTCGCCGCGGGGCAGAAATACGGCGTAAGCCCCGCACTGATCAAAGGCGTCATTCAATCCGAATCTTCTTTTAATCCGAATGCGGTATCCTCGGCCGGAGCCAAAGGACTTATGCAATTGATGGACGATACGGCGAGAGGGCTCGGAGTGGCCGATTCCTTCAACCCGGCGCAAAATATCGACGGAGGAACGCGATTCCTGTCTTACCTGCTGCGCAAATACGACGGCAACGTCGCGACGGCGCTGGCCGCTTATAACGCGGGCCCGGGACGCGTAGACCGGTTGGGTCTGGAGAATGACCGGGACGTCGAGGCGAATCTGCATTTGCTGCCGGAGGAAACCCAGGGCTACATCCGCAAAGTGCTGAACGCGACCGTCCAGTGGAGCGTCTAACCTACCCTAACTTGGCCGGACCGGGCACAATCCGGAATGGCAACGTCGGCTTTACGGATTAAGACGGGACGGCTGCGGCCGCTGCCCGTCTTTTTAACTTTTCGAATGGAGAACGCCAATGAACACTTATTATTACGACCACTGCGCGTCTTCCCCGATGCCGCAGACGGTTATCGATACGATGAGCGAGCTGATGAAGCTGCATTACGCCAATCCGTCCTCGCTTCATAAATCGGGCGTGGACGCGATGAGGCTGGTCGATCGGGCCCGGGCCAGCGTCGCCGAAAGAATGGGAGCCAAGCCTCAGGAAGTGCTGTTTACGTCCGGAGGAACGGAAAGCAACAACTTGGCGATCAAAGGGCTGCTCGGCAAAACGACCAGATCGGCTAAGCACGCAATCGTATCCTCGGTCGAGCACGCTTCCGTATACGAATGCGCGAAGCAGTTGGAAGCCGAAGGCGCGATCGAATTGACGGTGCTTCCGGTCGATTCCGCCGGCAAGGTCGATCCTAAGGACGTCGCCGCAGCGATCCGGAAGGAGACGGCGATCGTCAGCGTCATGCACGTGAACAACGAGACGGGCGCGATCCAGCCTATCGAAGAAATCGCCCGCATCGTCCGCAAGCATCCGCATGTCCGGTTCCACGTAGACGGGGTGCAGGCGATCGGCAAGGTGCCGCTCAACTGGAGCGGTTCGGGAGTCGACTTGTATACGGGATCGGCTCACAAGTTCGGCGGCCCCAAGGGGATCGGCTTCCTGCTCGCCAAGGAAGGCATCGAGCTCGCGCCTTTGCTGAGCGGAGGCAATCAGGAGAACGGCATGCGCTCGGGCACGCTTAACGTTCCGGCCATCGTCGCGATGTCCCAGGCACTAAGGCTCTCGATGGAAAAAATGGACGCAAGGCGAGAGACGATGTACGCGCTGAGAAGAAGACTGCTGGAACTCGTCGCGGACATTCCCGAGCTACTCGTGAACGGGGTATCCGCCGTCGACGCGGCCATGGAGACCGCTCCGCATGTCGTAAACTTGTCTTATCCCGGAATGCGCCCAGAAGTGATCATCCATATGCTTGAAAGAGAAGGGATCTACGTCTCTACCCAGTCGGCTTGCTCCTCTAAGAGCTTAAAGCCGAGCCGCGTGCTGATGGCGATGGGACATAACGCGGACCGATCTTCGGGAAGCATAAGGATCAGCTTCGGAGACGAACACGGGATGCGGGATATCGAAGTACTTGGCGCCAAGCTGCGATCGGTCGCGGCCGGGTTGAAGCCGCTGGAGAGGACGGGAAAATGAACTACGAACTGGTGCTGGTCCGATTTGGGGAGATCGTCATTAAAGGGCGCAACCGCAATCGCTTCGAGACGATGCTGCTGACGCAGATCCGAATGGCGTTAAAGCCGTTCGAGAAGCTCGAATTCGTCAGAAGCTACGCGAGAGTCTATATTCGCTTAAACGGAGAGAGCTACGATCGGGTCGCGGAGCGGCTGAAGGATATTTTCGGCATTATGAGCTTTAGCCCGGTCATCGGGTCGGAGCTGGAGTTGGAGAAGATTCGGGAAAATTCGCTGCAATTGATCCGCAACTTGAGCGTCCCTCCGAAGACGTTCAAAGTGTCGGTCAACCGCGGCTGGAAGCAGTACCCCCACAATTCCATCGAAATGAATCACTTGGTCGGGTCTCATATTCTGCGCAACACGCCGGACTTGAAAGTCGACGTCCGTCGTCCCGACGTCGAGTTGAAGGTCGATATCCAGAAGGACTCGGCTTACATCTACTGCGAGGTCGTCAAGGGAGCGGGCGGTTTCCCGCTAGGCATGAACGGAAAGGCGATGCTGCTGCTGTCCGGAGGCATTGACAGCCCGGTGGCCGGATGGATGGCGATGCGCAAAGGACTCAGGATAGAGGCAGTTCATTTCCACAGCTATCCGTTCACGAGCGAGCAGGCGAAGGACAAGGTCGTGGCGCTGGCGAGAAGATTGGCGTATTACGGCGGGAAAATCAAGCTGCATCTCGTGCCGTTCACCGAAGTGCAGACGAAGCTGGCGCAGTCCGGCCACGACAGTCTGATCATTACGCTCATGCGAAGAAGCATGCTGCGGATTGCCGAGCGGCTGGCGGGGCAGAACGACGCTCTGGCCGTCGTGACCGGAGACAGTCTCGGACAGGTGGCGAGCCAGACGCTCGGCAGCATGAACGTGATCGGCCGGGCCGGTTCGCTGCCGCTGCTTAGGCCGCTCGTCATGATGGACAAGCAGGATATTATCGACTGCTCGGAGCGGATCGGCACGTACGATACGTCGATTCTGCCTTACGAAGACTGCTGCACGCTGTTCGTGCCGAAATCCCCGGCGATCAATCCGAATCTGAACATCGTCGAGAGAGCCGAGGCGATAATGGGCGCCGAGCTTGAGCGGCTGATCGACGAAGCCGTCCAGGGTACGGAAGTCGTCGTGTTGAAGGACGGCGGGGCGGATGTCGAAGCTTCCGACCGCGAACGGCAAGAGGACGCCTGGTTCTGACAGAAACAAGCCGAGAATCGCGCTAATGCGATTCCCGGCTTTTTTTGGCTGCGAACACGGGGCCGCCCCTGTTCTCGCTCCGAGCGGACTTGCGGGCTTTGACGGAGTTCGTCCACAGGCCGGCGAGCAGGATCGCCACGACGAGCGCGACGACGAATACCCAGTACAAGGCGGGATTGCGGTCGAAGAAAGTGGCGAACTCGCCTTCGTGCGTAATCATTTTGGCGGCCGTGTAAGCAAGGATGCCGGAACCCAGATAGATAATCCAAGGAAATCTGCCGATCAGCCTAATAAACAAAGTGCTTCCCCATACGACGATCGGAATGCTGATCAACAGCCCGAGCACGACGAGGAAATAATCCCCGTGAGCCGCCCCGGCGACGGCGATGACGTTGTCAAGTCCCATCGCCGCGTCCGCGATGACGATCGTGCGCACGGCCGCCCACAGCGTCGCTCCGGCTTTGACGTCTTCGTGCGAGTTTTCCTGAACGAGCAGCTTGTAAGCGATCCACAGCAGCAGTACGCCGCCTACGGCGAGAAGATAAGGAATTTTGAGCAAGCTTACGACGAGCAAGGTGGCTATGATGCGAATCAACACGGCTCCGAACGTTCCCCAGATGACGGCCATCTTCTGCTTATCCTTCGGCAGGCTTCTGGCGGCCAGCCCGATGACGATGGCGTTGTCCCCCGCAAGCAGCAGATCGATGAAGACGATCGTCAGCAGGAGAGACCAGAACTCCAGGCTCAGCACATCCCATCCAAATATGTCCATGATGGATTCCTCCCTTGCGTTTCAAGCAGTTATACGGCGCACCGGCGGCATCGATTCAAAAAAATTACAATTCATATCCCCCTCGGCTTGTACATAAATCTGGTACGAGGGGGTGTGCCGGATGGGTATGATGGAATCCGTGCTCGTATTTCTGGAAATCGTGATGATCAACTTGCTGCTGAGCGGCGATAACGCGATCGTCATCGCCATGGCCGGACGCAGGCTGCCGCCCGAGCAGAGAAGGCGGGCCGTCTGGTGGGGAGCCGCGGCGGCGATCTTCCTTCGGTGCGTGCTGACGCTCGGCGCGATCGCGCTGCTCAACGTTCCGTTTCTGCGGACGGTCGGCGCGGTGCTGCTGATCGCGATCGCTTATCAGCTGCTGATGGACAATAAAGACAAATCGTCGGATACGCAGGCGGCAAGCACGCTCGCCGGCGCGGTGTGGACGATCGTCGTGGCCGATTTCGTCATGAGTCTGGACAACGTGCTGGCCGTCGCTGCCGTCGCGGACGGAGATACCGCGCTGCTGATCATCGGCATCGTGATGAGTATCCCGATTATTATTTGGGGGAGCTCGTTTATTATGCGCATGCTGGACAAACTGCCGGGCTTGGTTTATTTGGGAGGCGGACTGCTCGGCTATACCGCTGCGGAGATGGCGATGGGAGATCCGGGATGGAAGCCGTACCTCCATCTGCTTCCCGCCGATTCGGATAAGCTGATTCCGCTCATAGCCGTCGCCGCGCTGCTCGTCGTCGCTCTGTTCATGCGGAAGAGAGCCCAGCATGCGGGTTAGCGGATGAAGCTTCCCCCAGGAAGCGGAACCGACGACGAATCATGATTTTTTTTGAACGAGCGCTTAAGGGAAAATTTTGCTTTCATGAGCTAGTTTTTTCCCTCGACTTCCATTAAACTAATAGTACGTGTTCAAAAAGTCCGGTTTTCAGCACCGAGAAGGTTGAAAGAAGCTAGGAGATGAGGAGCGGAGCGTAGTGGAAGCTACGTGAGCACCGGAAGAACCGGCTGAATTCAAGATTCGATGTCGAGTCTGCTTCCCGAGAGGTTTCGTGATCAAAAGCGGACTTTTTGAACAACCGCTAATAGAAAAAGCCGTCACCTTTCGTTACCGGAATGTGAGCTGCAGAGAATGAAGTGGGGGAGCCATCGTGAACAGACAGTCCGCAGCAGTCGGAATCGGAGTCGTGGCTGTTGGATTAATCATCTTGCTAGGTAAATTGGGTGTATTCGCGTTTATCGGCGCCGTATTCTGGCCGTTGTTCGTGCTCATTCCGGGCGTGCTGCTGCATGTTCTCTATTTCGGCCGGATCGTTCCGTCGATCGCTTTGATCCCGGCGGGCATTCTCACCGTCGTCTCGATCGTGTTAATGATCGGCAACTGGTTCGGATGGGGGCTGCTGAAGTATCTTTGGCCGCTGTTTCCGTTCGCGATCGCCGTAGGGCTGTACGAATACTATATTTTCGGATACGACCGTTCCAAGCAGCTGTGGATGGCTTCCATCGGACTGGCGGGTTTGTCGCTGCTGTTTTTCGTCATGACGCTGCTGTGGACCTGGGGAATTTACTTGATCGCGATCGCCTTGATCGGCGTGGGCGCGTGGCTTGTCGTTCGCCGTCCCAAAATGTGGTGATAAAAATCACAAGTCATTGCAAGAAATCGATTGGCTTTTCCGCGAACGTAGCGTATAATATAAGGGATGAGGACCAGCGAGCATCTGCGTCGCTGTGTCGATCGTACCGGTAAAGGTTATCAACGTCGGCCTCGTGTCGACGTTTTGTTTTTGGGAACAGGGAGAGCCTGGCGATACGCCGTCGGGTTATCGGAGAGCAAACAGAGACAACAACAAGGAGTGGAATTATGCATTCAAGAGACAAAATTCGCAACATCGCCATTATCGCCCACGTCGATCATGGCAAGACGACGCTGGTAGACCAACTGCTGCGTCAATCCGGAACTTTCCGCGATAACGAACAGCTGCAGGAACGCGCCATGGACTCCAACGATCTGGAGCGCGAACGCGGCATTACGATCCTTGCCAAGAACACGGCCGTCAACTATAAGGATACGTTGATCAATATCGTCGATACGCCGGGACACGCCGACTTCGGAGGCGAGGTCGAACGGATCATGAAGATGGTCGACGGCGTGCTGCTTGTCGTCGACGCTTTCGAAGGCTGCATGCCGCAGACGAAGTTCGTACTGCGCAAAGCGCTTCAGCAAGGACTGACCCCCGTCGTCGTCCTGAACAAGATCGACCGTCCGGCCGCGCGTCCCGCGGAAGTCGTCGACGAAGTGCTCGAGCTGTTCATCGAGCTGGAAGCTTCCGACGAGCAGCTGGACTTCCCGGTCGTGTATGCGTCGGGCCTTAACGGCATCGCCGGCAACACGCCGGACGATCTGCAAGAGACGATGGAGCCGCTCTACGAAATGATTCTGGAACACATTCCGTCGCCGAAAGAAAACCCGGACGAACCTTTGCAGTTTCTCGTCACGCTGCTGGATTACAACGAATATTTGGGGCGCATCGCCATCGGCCGCGTCAACCGCGGTCAAATTCGCCAAGGCCAAGTCGTGGCGGTCATCGATCGCGAGGGAACGGTTAAGCAGTCCCGCATCGAGAAGCTGTTCGGCTTCCAGGGTCTGAAGCGGATCGAAGTGGAAGAGGCGGCCGCAGGCGACATCGTGGCCATCGCCGGACTGAAGGAGATCAACATCGGCGAGACGATCGCCGATCCGGGCAATCCGGAAGCTCTGCCCGTGCTTGCTATCGACGAGCCTACGCTGCAGATGACTTTCCTTGTCAACAACAGCCCGTTCGTCGGACGCGAAGGCAAATGGGTCACTTCCCGCAAGCTGCGCGAACGTCTGTTCAAGGAGATCGAGACGGACGTCAGCTTGAGGGTCGAAGAGACGGACAGCCCCGACGCGTTCATCGTCAGCGGACGCGGCGAGCTGCATCTCGGCATTCTGATCGAGAACATGCGCCGCGAAGGATTCGAGCTGCAAGTGTCCAAGCCGGAAGTTATTCTGAAGGTGATCGACGGCGTGAAGAGCGAGCCGATCGAGCGTCTGCTGATCGACGTGCCGGAAGAGAGCATGGGCGCGGTCATGGAGAGCCTCGGAACGCGCAAGGCGGAAATGGTCAACATGATCAACAACGGCACAGGCCAAGTGCGCCTGGAGTTCCTCATTCCCGCGCGCGGGCTGATCGGCTACCGGACGAACTTCCTGACGCTTACCCGCGGATACGGCGTCATGAACCATGCGTTCGACAGCTACGGACCGATGGTCGGCGGCCAAGTCGGCGGCAGACACCAAGGCGTGCTGATCGCGAGCGAGACGGGCAAGTCGACGATGTACGGCATGCTGTCCGTCGAAGATCGCGGCATTCTGTTCCTGGAACCGGGCCAAGACGTATACGAAGGCATGATCGTCGGCGAGCATACCCGCGATAACGATATTATCGTCAACATCTGCAAAGAGAAGGCGCTCAACAACATTCGTACGGCCAACAAGGAAGAGACGGTCAAGCTGAAGTCGCCTCGTCTTATGTCTCTCGAAGAAGCGCTGGAATATTTGAACGACGACGAGCTGTGCGAGATTACGCCGAAGAGCATTCGTCTACGCAAGAAGCTGCTAAACAAGAGCGAGCGGGACAGAGCCGAGAAGCATCGCCGCATGGCAGAGGCGGGCGTATAAGCGTCGTTAGCGAACGAAAGGGGGATTTTCCATGCAGCAATGGTTTCACGATCACCCGATCATTTCTTACCTTCTCATCGTCGCCTGTACGATCTATATTTTCAATACTGTCTTCAGAGTCGGGAAGCTCCCGATTCTGAAGGAAATTGCCGTCCACGTCGTGCTGGCGATCGGCTGCTTGGTGCTGCTGCTCCTGCAGCTGGACAAGCTGCCGATCATCCAGTGCATGGGAGTTGCGGTCGCCATGATGCTGCTGCTGCGTCTGCGCCAAATGTACGACAAACGCAAAAATTACCGGAAGAATAAGAACGGCGAGGCCCCGCGGGCAGGTTAACTGTCCGCGGTTGCCGGTTATCCGAAAGCGCTGGGAAATGCTGCATAGGGGAGAGGGGAAACCGCCGTGTCTCTGATGGATGCCTTATTTTACTGGCTGCAAATGAAATGGATCGTCTCCGAACGGCCCGACGACGAAGCGGCCAAGGATACGCTTGCCTTTTTCGCGCAAATTTTGTCGGAAGACCATCGGCTGACGTCGTTCGATGTCAGTTCGACGGACGAAGGCAAAGTATACATAACTTATGTCGGAGCCGATGACGGCGCCTCCCGCACGGTCTGGTTCGACCGCGAAGCCGTAGAGCAATTGAATCGGGACATGTTCGGCGAGTCTTCGGGCTGCGGTTCGGATTTCAACACAGAGGACGAGGAGGACCAGGCTTGAGCCAGAACACAACTTTGCCGTCGCGTTCGAGCAGGCGCGCCTCCGTTCCCAAAGCACCGAAGAAGAAACCCGGCGGCGGATTTCGTTGGGGAAGGTTTATTTTCATTATTTTGAGCCTCGCGATCGTGCTGCTTGCAGGGTACGTGGTGTACTTGTATTACGGCTCGTATAAGCCGAATTTGGCCAAAATCGCCAAGCAGGACGACGGTACCGGCGTCCCTATATCGGTTCCGAAGGAGGAGCGCGCGCAGGTCAAGCCGATTTCGCTCGTTCTGCTCGGGCTCGATACGCGAAGCGAGACCGGCAGCATGAATACGGACGTCATGATGGTGGCGGCGTTTAATCCGAAGACGAAAACTGCGACGGTCGTCTCCATTCCGCGGGACAGCACGCTGAACGTGGACGGCTACAAGAAGCATAAGGCGAACGGGTATTACGCCGCTTTCTACATGTACGGCAAAAACAATGAGAAGCTGGAGAAAGAAAGGCTTCCGGGGTACGCGCGGGACGAGACGAAATTGCTGCTGTCGAGGTTCTTCGATATTCCGATCGATTATACGGCGGTCATCGACTTCCAAGGGTTCGTCGACGTGGTCGACGCGCTCGGAGGCGTCACGATCGATGTCGATCAAAATATGCGTTACGTCGATAACGCGGACGGAACGGATATCGACTTGACGAAGGGCGTGCATGAGCTTAACGGGGAGCAGACGCTCGGCTTCGTCCGTTACCGGAAGTCGAACACGAATAAAAATTTCAAACCGACGGCCGAGTCCAGCGATTTCGCCCGCAACGAGCGGCAAAACCAGGTGCTGGGCGCGATCGCCGATCGGATGAAATCGCTCGGCAGCGTGACCAAAGTCGGCGGATTGCTGGACGCGGTCGGCAATAACTTGCGCACCGACATTCCGGCGGTCCAGATCGAGAACATCATCGCTACTTATTTCGGCATCAACCGTTCCGATATCCGGTTTATTCCGTTGACCGGCACGTGGAGAAGTCCGTACGTCTATTTGGACGAGGACAAGTTTGTTGAAGCGAAGCGCGCGCTGAACGAGGAGCTGAATCAGGACGGACGAGGAGGTTCGGCAGAGGTCTCCGGAACTTCTGAGACCTCTGCGTCCGATTCGAAGAATTAATAGCTTTGTTCCGATCAGCGATGGACGTAAGATTGCGCGAGCAGGTCGCGCCACTCGACGTACACGCTCCAGGCTTGACGGTTTTCCAGCAACGCTTTGCCCGTGTACAGCCCTTCTTCGACCGATCCGACCCTGCCGGCGAGATGCAGCCGATATGCCGCGTTCAACAACACTTGGTTGATGAACGCCATATCGGCATCGCCGCGCAGGACGGCTTCGGTCGTTTCTATTTGCAAGGCGGCCGTCCATTCGACTTCCGGCACGGGCGTGTCGAGCCCCCAGGCTTCCGGGCTGACGACCTGGAGGCTGGCGTTGCCTTGCTCGACCAAGTAAGTGCGGGTAGGGCGGTCGACGAACAGATCTTCGGAGCCTTCCGCACCTTGCACGATGAGAGCTTTGCGGTAGTTCAGCTTCGTCATCAGGCGGGCCAGGCGATCGAATACGGTGTTGTGGTATACGCCGAATACGAGATACGGAGAATGGCCGTAGTCGATCAATTTCTCCGCCGTGTTCAGCACCGTTCTCATGCCGAGCTGTTCCCGGATCGGACGAAGCTGCTTAAGCGGCGGGCACCATTGCTCCGCGGGCACGTACAGCAGTCCGGTCCGCTTCGCCGCGGCGGCGAGCGTCTCGCGCGGAAGCTCTTCGGGACGAATGCCGACGAGCTTCAGCATATCGTGCAGGGTGACGCCCCACTTGGGAGGGAGCGAATCCGTTCCGTGCAGTGTGACCGGCAACCCGGCGGCGGCTAGCACGAAGGAGCACGCGAACGAGGCGAAGAACGTCTTTTTGCGCCCGTCGTACGGCCCCGCGCAATCGAGACCGTCCGGACGCAGAGCTTCCCGATGGGCCGTCTTCCGGCAGGCTTCGACGAACGCTTCGAGCTCTTCGACGCTCTCCATCTTGATCCGCTCGGCGATGAAGAACGCGCCGATCTGGGCGGGAGTCGCCCGCAGGCTCATAATTTCTTCCGCGGCCTGCAAGCATTCCTCGTAAGTCAAGTCCCTGGCGCCGCGCTTGCCTCTTCCTACTTCTTTTAACCACGCGATCATCGGCGTTTCGCCCCTCTCTCTTTGTTTTCCTGCAGAAGCTGATACACCTTCACGATCGAGGTGGCTACGTCGACCATTCGCTTGCGTTCGTTCATCGCCTGTTTCCGCAAAATATCGTAGGCTTCGGATTCCGTAACATTTTTGAGCTCGCATAGAATGCTCTTCGCCATATCGATCCACTTTCTCTCTTCTATTCGCCCGAGCAGCTGCTCCCGTTCGCTCTGCCACTGCCTCCGCTCCACGAATTGCTTGGACCCGATGTGAAGCGCCCAATGAATCTCGGGGCCGGACATCGAGGGCGTCAACAGCCCGTCGATGGCGATATCGTCTTCGCAGGCTTCCAGCGACTCGGCCGCAGCGTCTTCGTCGCACCACCAGAGGAGCGGCAAGGGCTTTGCTTGCAGCAGGCGCGCGCTCCATTCTTTAATGGAGGCGATCGGGAGCTGCAGCACCGCGGCATCCGCATTCGCGATCATCTGAGACGCCTGGTCTTGCGACAGCGTAGCGGAGACGGAATAACCGTGCGTGCGCAGGGCGAATTCGGGCGAGCGCGCCTTGGACGAGGGCGATAAACTTCTCTCGGAAGCTGGCGTGCGGTTGTGAATAACCAACAAGGTACGCATGATCGACCACCCCATTTCTGTGAATCTGACCCAACATTATCTTATGTCATATAATCTCACGTAAATTTATATCACATGACCATGCTTATTGTCTATGATTCAAACACAAATTATTTTATGTCATGTATGTTGACATATCCTGAAAATATATAGTATAGTTAGGCCATCGATAATTTCATCTCGAGGGGTACAATGGGGTACTCTCTCAAGCGGCAATGAAGCCTGCTATCAGATTCGCGGAACGCGTAACGTTCTCTGCGAATACGAAGCGGGCTTTTGCGCATTTACGGGGTTTGGCAGAGAGAGGAGAGAGATCGGATGGACAAAACGAAGAAAAAGCTGGTGCTCGTCGGCAACGGGATGGCCGGCGTGAGAACGATCGAACATGTGTTGAAGCTGGCTCCCCACCTTTACGAGGTGACCATCGTCGGAGCCGAGCCGCATCCCAACTACAACCGGATCATGCTGTCGTCCGTTCTCGCCGGCGGAGCAAGCCTGAGCGAGATCGTCATCAACGACTGGGATTGGTACAAGGAAAACGGGATTCGCTTGCTTACGGGCCACCGTGTAACGAATGTTGACGCGAAAGCGAAGAAGATCGTTACGGATAAAGACGTGACGCTGCATTACGATTCGCTCATTCTGGCGACCGGTTCCAATCCGTTTATGCTGCCTTTGCCGGGCGCGGATAAACAAGGGGTCATCGCCTTCCGGGACATTAAAGACTGCGAAATCATGATGGAAACGTCGGAAAAATACAAAAAAGCAGTCGTCATCGGCGGAGGGCTGCTTGGTCTGGAGGCGGCGCGAGGGCTGCTTCATCTCGGGATGGACGTCTCGGTCGTTCATATTAACAGCTTTCTGATGGAGAGACAATTGGACCAGACGGCTGCGCTCATGCTGCAGAACGAGCTCGAACAACAAGGGATGAAGTTCCTGCTGCGCAAAAACTCCAGCGCCATTCTGGGCAAGAAAAGAGTCACCGGCCTGGCGTTCACGGACGGCACCGAGGTGGAAGCAGATCTCATCGTCATGGCGGTCGGGATCAGACCGAACGTCGAATTGGCGAGATCCGCCGGAATCGAAGTCAATCGCGGCATCGTCGTGAACGACTGGATGGAGACGAGCGAGGCGGATATTTATTCGGTAGGCGAGTGCGCCGAGCATCGGGGAATCGCCTACGGTCTGGTGGCGCCGCTGTACGAGCAGGGAGCGGTGCTCGCCAAGAGGCTTGCCGGAGTCGAGACGGCCGGTTATACCGGGTCTGTCACCTCTACGAAGCTGAAGGTGTCCGGCGTGGACGTCTTCTCGGCGGGGCAGTACGACGAGCCTCCGGGATCGCGGGCGCTTCGCTACCAGGACGAGATCGACGGCGTATACAAGAAAATCGTGCTGCGGGACGATAAGCTGGTCGGAGCGGTGCTGTTCGGGGATACCGGCGACGGGGCAAAGCTGTTCTCCGTCATGAAGAGCGGCGAATCGATCAAAGGCCGTGAGAAGGAACTGCTGCTCGGCATCGCGCCGGGGCAGAAAGGCGCCGATCCGGCCGAGCGGCTGAAGCAGCTGCCGGACGACGAAATCATTTGCGGATGCAACGGCGTATCCAAGAGCGCGATCGCGGATGCGATTATGAACAAGGGCTGCGCGAGTCTGGGAGACATCAAAGCCTGCACGAAGGCTTCGGCTTCCTGCGGCGGCTGCAAGCCGCTCGTCGAAGGTCTGCTCTCCATCTATGCCGGAGATAACGTCGTCAAAGCCAAGGAAGGCATCTGCGGCTGCACGACGCTCGATCGGGACGAGATCGTCGCGGAGATCAAGCGGATGAAGCTGATGAACGTCAAGGAAGTCATGAACGTGCTGGAATGGAGCAATCCCGAAGGCTGTTCGAAATGCCGTCCTTCGCTCAACTACTATTTGGGCATGCTGTGGCCGGAGGAGTACAAGGACGAGAAAGAGTCGAGAATCACGAACGAAAGATACCACGCCAACATTCAGAAGGACGGGACGTTCTCGGTCGTTCCGAGAATTTACGGCGGGGTGACTTCTCCGACGGAGCTGAAGAAAATCGCGGAAGTCGCGGAAAGGTTCGACGTGCCGATGGTGAAGTTCACCGGCGGCCAGCGGCTTGACCTGCTCGGGGTCAAGAAAGAGGATTTGCCGAAGATGTGGGAAGAGCTCGGCATGCCGTCCGGCCACGCGTACGGGAAGACGCTGCGCACGGTCAAGACTTGCGTAGGCTCGACGTTCTGCCGCTTCGGCACGCAGGATTCCATCTCGATGGGCATTCGGCTGGAGAAGGAGTTCGAGCGGCTGAATACGCCTGCCAAAGTCAAGCTGGCGGTGTCGGGCTGTCCGAGAAATTGCGCGGAAGCGACGATCAAAGATTTCGGCGTGGTGGCGATAGACGGCGGGTGGGAGCTTCACGTCGGCGGCAACGGCGGCGTTCACGTCCGCGCGACGGATCTGCTGTGCGTCGTCAAGACGGAAGACGAAGTCGTCGAATGGGCGGGAGCGTTTCTGCAATATTACAGGGAGAACGCGCAGTGGAACGAAAGGACGTCGAACTGGGTCGAGCGCGTAGGCCTGGAAGCGGTGAAGAACGCCCTCGCCGAGCCGGAAGAGCGCGCGGAACTGTACGCCCGAATTCGCAAAACCCTCGATCTGACGACGGACCCGTGGAAGCAGATCGTCGAGGACGGTTCTCTGCGCAAAAACTTCGAACCGCTGGCGGAAACGCAAACGGTATAATCCTCTCATTAATAAAAGGCAGGTGAATGGGACATGACCAAGCTTCTCGTAGGCAGCATCGACGACATTGACGTCAAAGGGTCGCGTACCCTGCGGATTCAGGATAAATACATCGCGCTGTTTCGTCTGTCGGACGGAGAGGTGCTCGCGGTGGAGAATAGATGCCCGCATAAAGGAGGGACGCTGTCCGAAGGCATGGTGTGCGGCAAAGTCGTCCACTGTCCGCTTCACGATTGGAAAGTCGATCTGCGAAGCGGGAAAGTGCAGGAGCCCGACGAAGGCTGCGTCGATACGTACGAAGTGGAAGTGGACCGGTCAAGCGGAGCCGTCTATGTCAAGCTCTAGCTCGGCGGCAGGCGCGTCTCGACGAAAGTCCGTTGGAAACCGGCCGAGGATATGATATAATGAGATCAGCACAACCGTTAGGGGGGCTGCGGGTGATCTACGCGAGACCTACTTCCTTAACCGATCGGATCGTTCAACAAGGCGTTTGCGAGCGCACGGTCATCCGTGCGTCTGCAGCCATGACGAAAGCCCAGTGAATTTTCACTGGGCTTTTTGTCATTTCTGAGGCCGTTCGGCCGGGTGAGTCCCGAGATTTTCCGGCTCTCTCGGAGGAATGATGTTGCGCGGAATTTGCGGGATGAGCCGTCCGACGATATCGGCAAGCTCGTCCGTGAATCCGGAGATCGGCCGGCCGTTGCGGATGTCCGCGCGGATTTCCCTTATCCGCTGTCCCATGTCGATGTCCGCCGTCACGAGTGCGTCGATGCCGTAAGGATCTTTGCGGAACGCTTCGGCCACCGCGTATTTGATCGTCCCGACCTGCGAACGCTCCATCTTCTCGTCTACGTCGATTCCGACGATCGCGTATTGGCCGAAGACGACGCAGTTGGCATCCTGTACGCCTTCGACGCCGCGGGCGAGCGTCTCGAGATGGGCGGACACCTCTCTCGGATTGCGCTGTATTTCGTTCGCCGTTTCGTTCAAAGCTTGAGCGCGGGGCGTTCCTTCCGGATTCTCCTGCCTGTTCCCGCAGCCTGCGGAGCCGAGGACGAGCAAAACCGCAAGCAGCGCCGCAGCCGTCCAAGCGACCTTTTTGTCCGTTTTCATCGTTGTACACCACCCTGGTTGGAGGGATGCCCGGATCGGCCGCGAAGCCGATCGCAGGAAAAGCTTGCTCGTCGTATTGTTCCCTGTCGTTCGATGGCTATGTAAAGAAGCTGTGGAGAAATAAACGGTATCTATTGGATAGGAAACCCCAATATGCTCGAATCGGGAGGGAACGCCCATGAGAAAAATTTATGTGCTGGATACGAACGTGCTGCTGCATGACCCGCTCTCGCTGTACGCTTTCGATGACAACGAAGTCATTATTCCCTCCGTCGTCCTGGAAGAAATCGACTCCAAGAAAAGGCTCGCCGACGAGATCGGGCGCAACGCCCGGAACATCTCACGGGAGCTCGACGCCATGAGGACGGAAGGACCGTTGCACGCCGGCGTGCCGCTGCCGAGCGGAGGTTTGCTTAAAGTGGAAATGAATCATCGCCGTTTCGTGAAGGTCCAGGAATTGTTCGGGGAGATGACGAACGATAACCGGATTCTCGCGGTGGCGTTGAATTATCATATGGAGGAGCAGGAGACGGACGATCCGCGCCCCGTCGTTCTCGTCAGCAAGGACGTGCTCGTGCGAGTGAAGGCGGACGTGCTCGGAATCGTGGCGCAGGACTACTTGTCCGACCGGATCGCCATGGACACGGACCAGTACACGGGGCATCTTACGATCCAGGTGCATCCGTCGGTCATCGACGAATTTTATTCGACGCGGTCTCTAAGCATCAAGCCGTTGGGACTTAAGACGACGCTGCATCCGAACGAATTCGTCATTTTGCGGGATGAGCTTGGAACGTCCAAGTCAGCGCTGCTTAAAGTGACTTCGGACGGCTTGCGGCTGGAGCCGCTCCACATGAGCAACGAACCGGTATGGGGAATTACGGCGCGCAACGCCCAGCAGCGAATGGCGCTGGAACTGCTGCTTAGCGACGACATTCCGCTCGTTACGCTGACGGGCCGGGCGGGTACGGGCAAGACGCTGCTCACTCTCGCGGCCGGACTGATGAAGGTCGAAGACGAACATCGGTTCAAGAAGCTGCTGATCGCTCGCCCGGTCGTGCCGATGGGCAAGGACATCGGATACCTGCCGGGGGAGAAGGAGGAGAAGCTGCGCCCTTGGATGCAGCCGATCTACGACAACCTGGAGTATTTGTTCGACACGAAGAAGGCCGGAGATCTCGATAAAATTTTGATGGGCATGGGAAGCATCCAGGTCGAAGCGCTCACGTACATCCGCGGGCGGTCGATACCCGGGCAGTTCATCATCATAGACGAGGCGCAAAACCTGAGCAAGCACGAAGTGAAAACGATCGTATCCCGCGTCGGCGAGAACAGCAAAATCGTGCTGCTCGGCGACCCGGAGCAGATCGACCATCCTTATCTGGATTCGCAGAGCAATGGCCTGACGTATCTCGTGGAACGGTTCAAGGAGGAAGGAATCAGCGGCCACGTCACGTTGGAGAAAGGAGAGCGCTCCCGTCTCGCCCAACTGGCTACCGAGAAGCTGTGAGTTTGAAGCAGGCCGCTCCCGGCGCGGGGCGGCCTTTTCGGCTGAATTCAAGATTCGACGCCGAATCCGCATCCCGGAATGCTTCGTGATCAAAATCGGACTTTTTGAACTACCGGTTCAAGGCTTCGTGATCAAAATCGGACTTTTTGAACTACCTCTTAAAGCGCTTTCGGAAAAGGGGAGACAGGTTGGAGTAGTCCTGTTATCATAAAAGTAGCGTGTTTAACGATACGACGAAATAAGGTGAGGTTGTGGCTCGTCGGAAGCTTGCGCTCGTATTCCTGCTGCTGTGCATCATGGCTTTGTTGTTGTCGCCGTGGGCGGACGCACCGTCCCCTTCCTCGGTTCCCGTCTCCGTTCCGGCGAGCGGAGTGCAGGTCGTCCAGGAACCCGAAGAAGCGGAGGAAATCTCGCGGCTTACGATAGAGGTCGCTCTCGAGGAACAAGAGTTTCGCGCTCTGTCCAACTTGAACGACGATTTTACGTTCAGGCATCCCGAGATCGAGGTCGAATTGCGGAGAATTGCCCCTGAGCAGGCTTACGAGACTTACCGGAGGGCTTCGGAATTGCAGGAGGCCGCCGACATTATGCTGCTTCGCAACGAGTGGGTCGCCGAATTCGCTTCGTCCGGCTATCTGCTACCGGCGGATGCCGCGTTCGTGGGCAAGGCGTTGGGAGAGCAGTTCGAAGCGCTGTCCGGTCCGCTGAAGTGGAACGCTTATTTGTGGGGCGTTCCGCGCGATATGGATCCGTACGTGCTCGTCTGGAACTTGGATCTGCTGCAAGTCTGGCTTGGAGGCGAAACGGACCTCCCTCTGACGGAGGAGCAATGGCTGGCGGCGGCGGAAGCGAGCTCGGGTGCGGAGCAGGGAAGCGAAGCGTATTGGCTGGCGATCGACGGAGAGGACCCGCTGGCGCTTCTGGCGTGGCTGGAAAGCTATTCGCAGGAGCGAAGTGACGAGCTGTGGGAGCAAGGGGGCCAAGCGTGGACGGGAACCGCGCGAGGACAAGCGCTGGCGCTGCTTGAAGAAAGAAGAGCGAACGTCCGCTTCGGGCGCGATACGGGGGAGACGATACGGGCGCTCGGCGAAGGGAACGCGCTGGCGGCCGTCATGCCGTACTCGAAGGCGAAGGAATTCGTCGCGGAGAAGGGGGAATTCCGCACGGAGATCGACCTTCGTTCCTGGAGGCTGCCTTACATATGGCCGCGCGGAAGCAGCTTCGTTATCTCGGCGCGGACGGAGGCCGAAGAAGCGGCAAACGTCTGGATCGCGGACATGACGGGAGAGCAGGCGCAGTTGCTGCACATGGAAGAGCAGGACAAGCTTCCGGTATTCCGGTCGCTCTACGATGCCGACAGAAGATTGTCCGATCTGCTTCCGGGACGGGCGGGGCAATCGTTTCCGAATCAGGCTCCGCTTCTGTACGGTCCGGAGACAGCGACAATTCTGGTCGAGTTCGGCGAAATGTGGAGCCGGTTCACCGGCGGCGCATTAAATTTGGAAGGCTGGATGGAGGAATGGGAGAGGGAGGCGGAAGGCTGAGCGAAGTCAGCCTCCGATTCCGAGCTCTACCGTTAACAGGCCGTCTTCCATTTCTATGCTGCGAGCTTTGACGTATTTAATGAGTTTCTGAGGGTAGAAGCCGAGGTCGAATTCCCTCTCCAGCTCGTTCCTCGTCGTGTCGGGGAGCGCAAGCCCGTTGAAAATAAGCCTGTCGACGTGAAAACGGATGGCGTTCTCCGGTTCTTCTTCGATCGTGTACCGGCCCTGAATGGTCACTTGCAGGCGGCCGTTGTCGCCTTCCATCGTAAGCAGACCGTCGTCGAAGCGAAACGCGAAGTCGTCGAAGCGGCTGTCCTGCGACCGTAGAAATTCGTTCAGCTGCTGATCGGACAAAGTAAGCTTCGTCTTCAGGCCGCTCGTCTGGACGATGCCGGGTGTATCCTTGACATAATCGGGAAGATGAGTCATGGCGTCGGCAAGCGCCTTGAAATGCTGCTTAACCTCGTACAGGCCGACGTTCCTCCAATAAGCTTGCAGCTCCTCCATCAGGCGGCGAAGCATTTGCTCGTCCCCGCTGGAAGCGAGCTCGCGGTCCAGATCGCCGCGAAGCGCCTGGATGCGATCCCGCTGCGCGATCAGTTCCGATTCGACGGAGACCAGATCGTCCTTGTCCTGCTTCAGCTTGGCGTACCCGGCTTTGAGCTGGCGATATTCTTCCGCGTAGGCGTTCATCGTCCGATGATCAGACTGGATGATGATATCCATCGTGTCCCAGACGCGGATGAGCTTGGGCAAGGAGTTCGCGTTCAGCAGCGCCGACAGCCAGAAATCCTTGTAGCCCATATAGTAGGAGCGAAGCACCCGGCCGGCCTTCTCGCGCTGGACGGCGATGGCGATCTCCCGTTCGGCGAGCCGCCGTTCGTTCTGTTCGATGTCGGTCTGCGCCTGGCTCTTCAGACCGGAGATTCTGTCGATCTCCCGGTTCAGTTCGACGACCGACAAGCTTTTTTCCAGCAGTTTTCTCGTTTCCTCGGGATAAGGCTCGGCGTAGACGGGAAGCAAGGCCCCGCCTCTGGAGACGCCCAGTAGAAACATAGAAACCGCGAGCGCTAACGTCAACATCCGACGCATCGGGTCACTCCTTTCCTGCGGCGTCCGATCCTATGCTATTATAAACTTTCGACAACTCTTGGAAAAGGTGCGGATAGAATGGATATCGCCCAAAGTCGGCATCCTTCCCTGCATGCTGCGATCGTCGGCGGCATCGAAGCGGGAGGACTGCGGGGAATCGCGGCGGACGGCGCTGAGTTGTCCGCCATCCCCTTTCACCATTATATGTCGCTTTGCCTCTATCATCCCGATTTTGGCTATTATCGTTCCGGCGCTCCCAAAGTCGGAAGGGAGGGCGATTTCTATACGAGCGCCTATGTCGGGGACGCGATGGGCGAAAGCCTGGCGCGCTGGCTGCGCAACGCCGCGCTCGCCGGTTTCGGCGGCGGGGAGGTCGAGGTGCTCGACTGGGGAGGCGGCACGGGGCGGCTGAGCCGGCAAATGCTTGATGCATGGACGTCTTCGGAGGAAGGCGGTTCGGGAGAAGCGGGAATGCTCTCGTTCTCCGTCACTGTAGTCGAAGGGAATCCGTCGCACCGGCACGAGGCGGAGCGGGAGTTGGAGGCTTATATTCGTGCGGGGCGAGCCAGGGTGACGGACGAACGAGGGTGGGAGGAGCTCGTTCCGTCCGGCAGACCGGTCATCGTCGTGGCGAACGAGCTGCTCGACGCCTTCCCCGTCCATCGGCTCGTCAAGAAGGACGGCGCGCTGCGCGAATGGGGAGTCGCTTGCGCGGCGGGCGGGAGGTTCGTTCCTTGTTTGATGGAACCGACCGACCCGCGGCTGACGGAATGGCTGCGCGAGGAAGGCATCCGGCTGCGCGAAGGGCAGACCGTCGAGGCGAATCTCGACGGAGCCGATTGGGCCGCGACCGTGGCGACCCGGTTCGAGCGAGCTCTGCTCGTCTTCGTCGATTACGGCGACGAAACCGCGGAGCTGACCGGACCGCACCGAATGGACGGGACGCTGCTCTGCTACAAGGAACATAGGGCGCATAACGACCCGTACACCTGGCCCGGACAGCAGGATATGACCGCGCACGTGAACTTCAGCCACATCCGGCGCAGCGTCGAGCGGCTAGGAGCCGAAGAAATTTGGTACGGCTCGCAGAAGCGGTTTCTGATAGAGGCGGGCATAATGGAGCGATTGACGGCGCACGGCCATTCCGATCCGTTCCACCCCGTCGCGCGACGCAACCGGGCGATCCGTCAGCTGCTGCTGTCGGACGGCATGAGCGAGCTGTTCAAGGTGCAGGTATTCGCGATCCAAGCAAAAGGGGCTGTCCCATAAGTCACTAGAGGGCAACAACATAGAATGATCGATTTATGAACATGGGGAATATATCTCCTTCCGCTACAATGCACCCCAGAAAGTGACGAGAAGCTTCGCAGCTTATTCCGATTACTTTCCGGGGACCCCGAAGCACGGTCATGAAATTTGATGGATTAACCCGTTATTCGGTAATTTCATGACCGTATGAGGCAGGCGCTTCGCTCTACAGGAGATATATTCCCCAACTTGTTATCGATCATTTTTGTTGCCTTGACTTATGGCCAGCCCCTTTGTCGGAGACGAATCGGACAAGTAAAAAAATGGCGATGCAGGGGGGGATCCCCTCGCATCGCCATTTCTTCATGTTTCGTATGTATCCGGTTCCGCGGGTTACACGGGAATTCCCATCTCGAAGATGGACCAGTACGTAAACCCGAGAAAGGCCAAAACCATATAGCCCCAGAATACAAGAAGGTACGTCCGCTCGGTAAAGTTCAAGTAACCGACCAAAAAGAAGACGGCCGTTTGGATGAAGAACAGCAAGGCGAACTCGTACATGTCTCCCGCAAACGCCATCAGGGCAATTGCCAGCGTCCAGAAACCAAGGACCCTAAACATTCGTGCCATCGTGTCAATACCCCTCTCATACGCGCAAAGACGATTTCTAAAGCATATTATAACGGCTCCGCATAGGCGTGTAAACCCAACAAGTCGTGACGAATCGGCAAACTTTTTCAACGTTCCCTTAACGTTCCCCCGTTCCGCCCGGGTTATGCGCGGCTTCGAAATCGGACCGTTTTGCTTTTTCGAAAGGTATAGTGACAGGAAAAGTGGACATAAATAGGAGTATCCGATAGATTCTATGAATTCTACTACGGGCATAGAAATGAAGAAAGCAGCAAAATATATGCGAAGTTTAAGGAGGGAAGGGCAACATGACGGCTGCAAGACAAGACGCATGGAGTCCGGATGACGACCTGATCCTGGCGGAGGTTACGCTGCGCCATATTCGCGAGGGCAGCACGCAGCTATCCGCTTTCGAAGAAGTGGGGCAGCGAATCGCCCGGACTTCCGCGGCGTGCGGGTTCCGTTGGAATAGCTGCGTGCGCAAAAGATACAGCGAAGCGATCGGACTAGCCAAGCAACAGCGCCAGAAACGGAATTATCTCAAAAAGCAGGGAATTTCTATTTCGGGAACTGAGCGGCTGGTCGTAGAAGAAGGTGAAAGCGGTAAGCAAGAGCTGCTGTCGGCAGAATCGTTATCGCTTGAATCGATCATTCGCTATTTGCGCCAATGGAAGAATACCGTTCAAGAGATGAGCAAGCAGATTCGCCAGCTGGAGAAGGAACTCAAGGATAAGGAAGAAAGAATCTCCGAGCTGAGCGAGACGAACGAACGGCTGTCCAAGGAAGTCAACGAAGTGCAGACGGACTATCAGGTCGTCAACGACGATTACAAGGCGCTGATCCGCATTATGGACCGGGCGCGCAAGCTGGCATTCCTGACGGAAGAAGCCGAAGAGGAACGGGCGAAGTTCAAGATGGACGCCAACGGCAATCTGGAACGAATCGAATAGGCAACGAGCGATCGAACCCGCGGGGCTATCCCTGCGGGTTTTGCTTTGGTATCTTTAAGAGAACGGGAAGCGCGGGACGAATGGGGATGAAGAGAGCGATGGACGAAAAAACGGTCGTGCTGGGCGGCGGTTCGCTGGGGCTGCTGCTGGCGGGAAAGCTGTGCGCGGCGGGGCTGAAGTGCGTCGTGTGGACGAGAACGCGGGAGCAGGCGGCGAGGCTGAACGAAGACGGTCTGATTGTGGAAGAGAGGGGCGGCGAATCCGCCGTGCGCCTGCCTGCTGTCGCTTGCGCATGGGAGGACGCCGCGCCTGCCGCCGGAATCGTCCTGCTGGCTGTCAAACAGCCGGCGCTGACGGAGCGGCTGCTGAAGCGCCTCGCCGAGCTCGTGCCTCCCGGCGGAACGGTCGTTCCGTTCCAGAACGGCGTCGGACATATCGAAGCGTTGCGGGAAGCGCTGCCCGGCAGGGAGATCGTTGTCGCGGTGACGACCGAAGGCGCGCTGAGGACTGAAGCGAACCGCGTGAGGCATACGGGAGCCGGCGACATCCGGCTGGGAGACGACGGGCTAAGCCGGCCCGAACGGCTGATTGCTGTCGAACGAATGTTGACGCAGGCAGGATTTTCCGTATTTCTGTCGAAACAGTTGGATAAAGAAACGATGCGCAAGCTTCTGATCAACGCGGTCATCAATCCGATTACGGCGATCTTGCGCATCCCGAACGGCGGGATTGCGGAATCTCCCGAAAGGCTGGCGCTGGCCAAGGCTTTGTTCCGGGAAACGTTCGAAGTGCTCGGTCCGCACGGACTCGATGGAGAATCCGATTTGTGGCAAGCGGTTTTGCGAGTTTGCGAGGCGACGGCCGGCAATCGGTCTTCCATGCTTCAGGACGTCGAAGCGGGCAGGGCGACCGAGATCGATTCGATCAACGGAGCGATCGCGCGCATGGCGGCGAAGCAAGGGCTGGACGCGCCGTGGAATCGCGCGGTGACCGCTCTCGTAAAAGCGATACATTAACAACGGATAAGAGGTGACGCATGAGCTCGATCTGGAACGCACTCGTTCAAGCATACGCCTTTTTAGCTACGGTGCCCGTTATTCCTTTTATTCTCGTTTACGTCATCATGACGGTCAGAGGCAACGACAAGAAAAACGCGATCCAGCTGTCGATGGACATTACGACCGTTTTTTTGTTCGGGGTCGTGGCCCACTTGCTCAACGAACGGTTGGGCACGAGCTTCGGACCGTTCTTCCTTCTTCTCGTCATGCTGATCGGCGGCGGCCTGATCGGCAACGCGCAAAACCGGGTCAGAGGCAAGGTCGATCCGAAGAAGCTGGTGCGCGCCATCTGGAGGCTGAGCTTTTTCGGCCTTTCCGTCCTGTATATCTTTCTGATGTTTCTTGCGATCATCATTCCGGTTAAACCGGACTAGGCCAATGAAGACGGGGCGCTGGAGCCCGAACGCGAAAGGCGCCGAAGGTGTATACATAGTCTGTGCAGCGCGAATTCCGCCTCCGGCGTTGCAAATCTTTTTGACGATCCGACTGCGGTTGTGTACAATCGATTTTGACAGCACAACGACAGATCGGGGGACATTTCCCGTTGAATATTACACCTTATACTGATTCCAATCGTTCTTCATTGGCGGAGCGTTATAGATTAGAAGATTCGCAAGTTCGGGAGTTGTTCGGAAGTCATCCGGCGGAAGGGCGCGCTTGGGAAAACAGGGCGGCCTATCTGGACGAAACGGCGGGCGGAAGAGCCGATCTTCGCCGCGTGGCCGAAGCGGTCAGAGCGTATCACCGGAAGCTTCCGTCCAGCGCAGAGACGGAAATATCGCTGGAGAAGCTGGAGCGCGAAGGCGCTCTTGTCGTCGTCGGCGGGCAGCAAGCCGGCCTGTTCGGGGGAGCGCTCCTCATTTATTACAAGGCGCTGTCCGTCATTCAGGCGGCGCGGGAAGCGGAGCGCAGACTGTCCAGGCCGGTCGTGCCCGTCTTCTGGATCGCCGGCGAGGATCACGATTTCGAAGAGGCGAACCATGTGAACGTACAGTCGCCCGGAGGCGAAGTGCGGCGCGTGCGAATCGAACGTCCGGACGGACCTCGGCTGGCGGTCAGCAGGACGCCCTTGTCGGCGGAGCAGTGGTCCTCCGCGCTTCAGGAGCTTGCCGCCCAATTGCCGGATACGGAGTTCAAGCCCCAGGTGCTGGACCGGCTGCAAAGCCACGTTGCGGACGCGCCGTCGCTCAGTCTGGCGTTCGCGCGGCTGCTGGCGGACTGGTTCGGGAAGCAGGGGCTGCTGCTGCTGGATGCCGACGATCCGAATCTCCGGGCTCTGGAAGGGCCGATGTTCCGCGAGCTGATCTTGCGCAGCGACGAGCTCGAGGCGTCGCTGAAGGACGGCGAAGCGCGGGTGCTCTCGCAGGGCTTCCGGCTGCAGGCGGAGACCGCCCCGGGCAGCGCGAACTTATTTCTTCATCATGAACAGGGAAGGCTGCTGCTTCACAAAGACGACGGACGGTTCGTCGACCGGAGGGGAGTCGTCTCTCACTCCCGCGTGGAGATGCTGGATCTGACGACCCATCGTCCCGATCTGCTGAGCACGAACGCGCTTACCCGTCCGCTTATGCAGGACTATTTGCTGCCCGTGCTGGCGACCGTGCTGGGCCCGGCGGAGATCGCATATTGGGCCATTCTCGGCCCGGCTTTCCGGGAGTTCGGCATGGAGATACCGATCGTGCTGCCTCGCCAATCGTATACGTATATCGAACCGGCGGTGGCGAGCTTGCTGGACAAATATTCGCTTACCGTCCGGCAGGCGATCGAAGATTGGGAGACGCTGCGGGGCGAATGGCTCGGCAAGCAGGACGAGTGGAACCTGGAAGAGCAGTTCCGCCAAGTCAAGGAGCAGTTTCAAGCGTTATACGAGCCGGTCATGAAGACGGTATCCGGGCTGCAGCCGGGCTTGGCCCAGCTCGCGTCCGGCAATCGGGACCGCATCCTGGAGCAGATTGCCTATCTGGAATCGCGCTCCGCCGACGCCATCGCCAAGCGGCACGAATCGTCGCTCAGGCAGTGGGACAGGATCAGGCAGTCGCTCTCTCCTCTCGCCAAGCCGCAGGAGAGGGTATACGGGACGGTTCATTTCTGGAACCGTTACGGTCCGGGCTGGCTTACCTTATGGCACGACGTTCCGTTCGAAGCGGTCGGAGGCCATCGGCTCGTGGGCGGTTGGCAGAAGTTTAACTAATAGAACGATGGAGGAATTTGGCAGATGAAAACCGCCTTGAAAAGCATCGTACGCGATCCTTCGCTCGCGCCGGAAGGCAAGCTTAAGATTGACTGGGTGCAGGCCCACATGCCGGTATTGAACCGGATTCGCGAGGAGTTCGAACGCGATCAGCCGTTCAAAGGACTGCGCGTCGCGATTTCCCTTCACCTCGAAGCGAAGACGGCCTATCTCGCCAAAGTCGTGCAAGCCGGAGGCGCGGAAGTCGTCATCACCGGCAGCAACCCGCTGTCGACGCAGGACGACGTGTGCGCGGCGCTCGTCGAGGACGGCATCGCGGTATACGCGAAATACAATCCCGATCCTCAGGAATATAAGGATCTGATGGTCAAGACGCTGGAGACGAAGCCGGATCTCATTATCGACGACGGCGGCGATCTCGTGTCGATTCTTCACTCGGAGCGCCAGGACCTGCTTGCGCAGGTGCGCGGCGGAGCGGAGGAGACGACGACCGGCATCCTGCGCCTGAAGGCGATGGATAAGGAAGGCTCGCTCAAGTTCCCGATGGTCGCGGTCAACGACGCTTACTGCAAATATTTGTTCGATAACCGTTACGGAACGGGACAATCGGTCTGGGACGGCATCAACCGGACGACCAATCTGGTCGTCGCCGGCAAGACGGTCGTCGTCAACGGGTACGGCTGGTGCGGCAAAGGCGTGGCCATGCGGGCCAAAGGGCTCGGCGCGAACGTCGTCGTCACCGAAGTGGACGCGATTCGCGCGGTCGAAGCCTATATGGACGGCTTTGCGGTTCTGTCGATGGCGGACGCGGCCAAGGTCGGCGATTTCTTCGTCACCGTGACCGGCAACAAGGACGTCATTCGCGGCGAGCATATCGCGAACATGAAGGACGGCGCGATCTTGTCCAACGCGGGCCACTTCGACGTGGAGGTCAACTTGGTGGAACTCGCCGAGCTGTCGGCGTCCAAGCGTGTCGTGCGCCGCAACATCGAAGAATACGAGTTGAAGGACGGACGCAGGATCTACGTGCTGGCCGAAGGCCGTCTGGTCAATCTGGCCGCGGGCGACGGACATCCGGCCGAGATCATGGATATGACGTTCGCGCTGCAAGCGATGGCGCTGCGTTACGTGAACGAGAACTACGAGAAAATCGGCAGCCAGGTGATCAACGTACCGTACGAACTGGACGAACGGGTCGCCCGCACGAAGCTCGAGTCGCTCGGCATCGGCATCGATACGCTGTCTGAGGAGCAGAAAGCTTACCTGGACAGCTGGACCGCCCACTGATAGAGGTAGTGCAAAAAGTGCCGTAAACCGGACTTTTGAACGCGCATAATACAGGCTTTCGGGGCCGTTCCGCAGCAGTTGCGGGGCGGTCCTGTTTCTTTTTTATTGCTCGGCAACATTTTCCTTTTCGCTCACGTCTATCCATCTAGATCATCCACATACGAAAAGGGGAGATTTCGATGAAGGGCAAACGAATCGGGGCATGGGGCAGAAGCCTGCTGCCGGCGATGGCCGCGTTGCTGCTGGCGGCGGGACTGGCGGGGTGCAGCGGCTCGTCGAGCGACGAATCTTCGGCGAACAAGTCGGCGATGTCCATGGCGGATCAAGCTGCGGCGCCGGCCGAGATGGAAGCGTTGCAGATGTCCGAAGCAGCCGCGCCCGCGGCTTCCGCGTCCCTACAGACGACGTCGGCTTCGCAGGCCGGGGGGACGACGTCTTCCGCGGTCGGCGGCATCGGGCCGATCGCCGACGCGAACGCGGGTTACGGGCGCAAAGTCATCTATCGCGCGGATCTGGTCATGAAGGTAGAGAAGTTCCAAATCGCGCAGGAGCAGCTGTTCGATCAGATTCATCTCAGCGGAGCTTACGTGCTGCAATTTTCCGACAGCCGCAACGCGAACGAGGTCGGGGCGACCTACGTGATCAAGGTTCCTTCCGACGGTTTCTCTTCGTTTCTGGAGAAGCTGCAGAAGATCGAGAACCTGAAGTTCGAACGCGAGGTGCAGGGCAGCGACGTCACCGAGGAATTCGTCGATCTCGAAGCCCGGCTGAAGACGCAGACGACGCTCGAAGCCCGGTATCTCGACTTCATGAACAAGGCGACGAAGACCGACGAGCTGGTTCGGTTCGCGAACGAGCTGGCGCAGGTGCAGGGGACGATAGAGCAGATCAAGGGGCGCATGCGCTATCTCGATCAGAACGTTGCCTTCTCGACGGTGAATCTGAGGTTGTACCAGGCGTCCGGGATCGAGGAGCCCAAGAAGGAAGAAGAGAAGGAAGGGAAGAGCTTCGGCGATCGCATCTCTGACGCGCTGCTCGGCAGCGCGAACGTGCTTCGGCAGTTCGGCGAAGGGCTGCTCGTCGTGCTGGCGGCCATGCTTCCGGTGCTGATCGTCCTCGGGGCGCTCGGGATTCCAACCTATTACATCGTCCGCAAAAGAGGCGCGGCAAGACGCCAAGCTTCCGAGGAGAAGCGCAAGCAATGGAACCGCGAACGACTGGAGCGCGGGGAGTCGGGCGAGCCGGACGGAGAGAAAGGGAATTCGAGAGAATACTCCGAAGAAGTCTCGGAGGACGTCCCGGAAGGGGCGCCGGAGGAAAAGAAAGATTCGAACTCGCCGGACGAGAGTCGTTAATCCCGTAAAATAATTTTTATTAAAATCCTGCCTTCGGGGCAGGATTTTTATTTTACGCCGCGAATAATTCATCATAAGTGGTTCAAAGTGGTGAAAAGTGGTGGAGAATGGGGGAGGTGTGGAGAGCTTATGTTTTTAGGGGAATTTCAGCATACGATCGACGACAAGGGAAGAATCATCATCCCGGCGAAATTCCGCGAAGCTCTCGGCACCGACTTCATCATTACCCGCGGACTGGACAACTGTCTGTTCGTCTATCCCCGCGAAGAATGGGCCCAGCTTGAGCAGAAGATCAAGACCCTGCCGTCCATGGCGGCGAACGCCAGGGCGTTCTCCCGTCTGCTGTTCTCCGGCGCGTCGGAATGCGAATGGGACAAACAGGGCAGGGTAAACGTACCGAACCACCTGCGCGAATACGCCAAGCTGGACAAGGAATGCACCGTGATCGGCGTCTCCAGCCGCGTCGAGATTTGGGACAAGGCGACGTGGGAAGAATACTCGCGTCAATCCGCCGAATCGTTCAACGAGATCGCCGAGAAGCTGGTCGATTTTGACTTTAATTTTTGATCCGTGTAGAACACCTGTAGCTCCGTTGACAACACCCTTAAACATACATAAACAAACAGAAAGACGGTTCCCTTGCAGGGCGCCGGGAGGCAGCGACTATGTTTCACCATGTTACCGTATTGAAAGAAGAATCCGTGAAGGCCTTAAACGTGCGGCAGGACGGCATTTACGTCGACTGCACGCTCGGCGGCGCCGGGCATAGCGCGCTGATCGCGTCGCAGCTTGGCCCGCAGGGCCGGCTGATCGCGTTCGATCAGGACGAAGCCGCGCTCGCGAACGCGCGGGACAAGCTGGCCCCTTACGGCGATATCGTAACGTTGGTGAAGAGCAACTTCCGGCGCCTGAAGACGGAGCTGGGGCGCGTCGGAGTTCCCGAACGGGACGGCGTGCCGCAGGTCGACGGCATTTTATTCGACCTCGGCGTCTCCAGTCCGCAGCTCGACGAAGCCGACCGCGGCTTCAGCTACAACCACGACGCGGAGCTGGACATGCGGATGGACCGGGAGCAGCCGCTCACGGCCAGGGAGATCGTGAACGAGTGGAGCGAACGCGAGATCGCCGACATCCTCCGGGATTATGGCGAAGAGAAGTTCGCCCGCAAGATCGCGGCCAACATCGCGAAGATCCGGGAGAAGACGCCGATCGAGACGACGGGGCAGCTGGCGGAAATCGTCAAGAACTCGATTCCGGCGGCGACCCGACGAACGGGGCCGCACCCGGCGAAGCGCTCCTTCCAGGCGCTGCGCATCGCGGTCAACGACGAACTGGGCGCCTTCGAAGAGGCGCTTGCGCAATCGATCGATTGCCTGGCCCCCGGAGGCCGGATCGCGGTCATCACCTTCCATTCCTTGGAGGACCGCATCTGCAAGACGTCGTTCGCGAAGGAAGTCGCCAGCTGCAGCTGTCCGCCGGATTTTCCGGTGTGCGTCTGCGGAGGCGGCGACGGGCGGCTCAGACTGACGCCGCGCAAGCCGATCCTGCCGTCGGAGGAAGAGCTCGAAGCCAATCCGAGAGCCCGTTCCTCCAAGCTGAGAATAGCCGAAAAGCTCGGATAACCGGGCTGTGTATATGCAAGTTTATTTTATTCTGAGAGGGGCACCAACACTGCATGGCATACTACGGTAACTTGGCGCTTCGTCCGGAGCGCGTAGAAGAACAGAAGGTTAAGCCAAGTCAAAGTCCGCGTCACCAGACTCCTCCGTCAAGGTCTCCCCGGCGCCGGCATCTGCCGATCGGGGAGAAGCTGATCTACCTGTTCACCGTAGCGGCGGTCGCCTTCGTAGCGGGATTGATTATTTTCCGCTACGCGCAAATCTATCAGATCAACGGCGAGCTGCAAACGACGAATAAAGCGTACAACCTGACGGCGGAACAGACGAAGGAGCTTCAGAGAGAAATAGAGCGATTGAGCGATCCGGGAGCGATCCGGAAGAAGGCTGTGGAGCTGGGCTACGTTCCCGTGACGGGAGAGAGCATAGAAGCTTCCAAGAACGATCGGAGCGGGGGTGCGATAAAGCCTTAAGCGGTTTGCGGAGGACAAGAGCATGGCAATGACGAAAAGAATCAAATTGAGAACGCTGCTGGCGGGAGGGATCTTCACCCTCCTTTTTGTCGGTTTGGTCTTCCGGGTCTATTGGGTCCAGGTGGTCAAAGCCGATTACTGGATGGAAGAGGCGCTGAAGGTATGGAACGCGAGCGAGACGATCCGGCAGGAGCGCGGCATGATTCTGGACCGCGACGGCAAGGTGCTGGCCGCCGACGCCGCCGCGTACACGATCGCGGTCAATCCGAAGCTGATCGCCAAGTTCGAGCAGGAGCATCCCGAATGGAAGATGGCGGACCGCATCGTGTCCAAGCTGCACAACGTGCTAGGCACGTCCGAGGAAGATCTGCGCAAGATGATCGCATCCAAGAAGGACAACGGGGATTACCGCGATCAGCGCGAGATTCGGCCGGACGGATGGAAGGTCGACAAGAAGGTCAAGGACAGGCTGGAAGCGTTCCGCGAAGAGTTGCGCAAAATAACCGGCATCAAGACGGACGTCGGCCTTTATTTTCTAGAAGAAAAGAAGCGCTACTATCCGAAGGACTCGCTGGCATCGCATATTCTGGGTTACGAAGACAAGGAAGGCGTGGCCATCCTCGGGCTGGAGAAGCAGCTCAACGAAGAGCTGAGAGGTTCGGAAGGCTATATCAAGTACCAGAAAGACGGCGCGAGAATGCAGCTGCCGAACGGGAAAGTGGAGTACAAGCAGGCGCTTGACGGCAAGAATGTAACGCTGACGATCGACGAGGACATCCAGTTCTATATCGAGGAAGCGCTGCGGGCCGGTTACGAGAGGTACAAACCGATCAGCATTACGGCCATCGCCGCCGATCCGAGCACGATGGAAATTCTCGGCATGGCAAGCTTGCCCGATTTCAATCCGAACACGTATTGGGAGAAGGCTCAGGATCTGTCCGCTTTCCGCAACAATGCGATCCAGTCGCTGTACGAGCCCGGCTCGACGTTCAAGATCGTAACGCTGGCGGGAGCGGTGGAGGAAGGTCTGTTCGATCCGAACGCCTACTACAAGTCCGGTTCGATCAAGTACAGCGAGAAGGACAAGCCGATCAAAGACCACAACAACGGGATCGGCTGGGGCGAGAACGGAATGATCACGTACTTGGAAGGGCTGAAGCACTCCAGTAACGTAGCGTTTGTCAAGCTGGGCTATCAGATGCTGGGTAAGGAAAGGTTAGTTCAGTATATTAACAACTTCGGCTTCGGACAGAAGACGGGCATCGAGCTGCCGAACGAAGTCTCGAAGTCGTTTAGTCTCGACTGGCCTTCCGAGGTCGCAACGGCAACCTTCGGCCAAGGCAAAGTATTGGTCACGCCGATTCAGCAGGTGGCCGCGGTCGCGGCGGTCGCCAACGGCGGCAAATTGCTGCAGCCGCGTCTGGTGAAGTCGATCAGCGATCCGAACACGGGCGAGAAAGTCGTCACGGAACCCAAGCTCGTGCGTCAAGTTATCTCTCCGGAGACGTCGCGCCAAGTCGGGGAGTACCTGGAGACGGTTGTCAGCGACTTGAAGGACGGGACGGGGCGGATCGTCTATACGCCGGGCTACCGGATCGCCGGCAAGACGGGTACGGCGCAGAAAGTATCGAGAGGTCAAGCCGGCGGCTACGCCAAAAATAAATACGTCGTATCGTTTATCGGTTATGCGCCGGTCGAGAATCCGAAGGTCGTACTGTACGTCGTCGTCGACGAGCCGCAGATCGACAACGCCGGCGGCGGCGCGGTCGCGGGTCCGATTTTCAAAGAGATCATGATCAAGTCGCTGCACAAGCTCGGGATCGAGCCCAAGCTGGACGAGCAGGAGCGGGAGACCGCCGACGTCTCCGCGTTGGAAGCCGGAGGCAAGCAAGCGGTGCTGACGGCGACCGTGCCGGACGTGGCGGGAATGACGGTCGCCCAGGCGCGCGATCGGCTGGGACAGAGCAAGTTCCCGTACGGCGTGCTCGGCAAGGGGAGCAAGGTGCTGCAGCAGCTGCCGAAGGGCGGCAGCGTGATGCCGGCGTCCCAGCGCATTTACTTGCTGACCGATACGAAGCCCGGCAACGTTCCGGACTTGGCCGGCCTGTCGCTGCGCGATGCGCTGGAAATGTGTTCGCTGCTTCAGGTGACCGCCAAGGTCGAAGGAGAGGGCTACGTCGTCTCGCAGAAGGCGGTCAAGGAGGGCGACCGTTGGACGCTCAGCCTGACGCTCGCCCCGCAAGGACAAGCCGCTCCGCCGGATGCGGACGACGATGCGGAAGTGGGCGAGGAGACGGACGACGGATCTTCGCAGGATGCCGGCATCGACTGACGGGGCTTGTTCTAACCCTCTTGTCCGCGGAATAGTCTGGAACAAGGCGAAAGCCTTGCAGACGTTCCCGGGTAAGGGGGTTTTCTCATGAAAAAAATATCGCAGGTGACGGTTCGCAAACGGCTGTATATCGCGCTTGTGTTCGCCGTGTTCGCCTTTGGAGCGCTCGTGATCAGGCTCGGTTACGTGCAATTGTGGGCCGGAGACGACATTACGAAAAGGGCCGAGGATTCCTGGAGGCGGAACATCCCGTTCGAGGCGAAGCGCGGCGAGATCGTGGACCGCAACGGCATTCGCCTTGCCTATAACGTCAGCTCCCCGACGATCTATGCCGTACCGGTGCAGATCAAGGACAAGCGGGGAACCGCCAAGCAATTGGCCGGGCATCTGGGCATGTCCGAGGATCAGCTGTTCAAGAAGTTGTCCACACGGGCCTCGAGCGTCGAGTTGAAGCCGGGAGGGCGGAAAATCACGACGGAGAAGGCGCAGGAAATACGCAATCTCGGTCTGCCCGGCATCATGGTGACGGAAGACAACAAGCGTTATTACCCTTATGGCAATATGGCTTCGCACGTGCTCGGGTTTACGGGCAGCTACAACCAAGGGCTGACGGGGCTGGAGTTGAGATACGACCAGCGGCTGACCGGGCTGAGAGGCAGCGTCTCCTACTTGTCGGACGCCGCGGGCCGGAAGATGCCGCAGTCTTCCGACCAGTACGTGCCGCCGCAGGACGGGCTGACGCTGCAGCTGACGATCGATCAGACGATCCAGTCGGTCGTCGAGCGCGAGCTGGACCAGGCGGTGCTGCAGTATCAGCCGGACGGCGTCATCGCCATCGCGATGAACCCGAATACGGGGGAGATCTACGCGATGGGCAGCCGTCCGACGTTCGAACCGGACAAATACCAGGAAGTGTCCTCCGAGGTGTATAATCGCAATTTGCCGATCTGGATGACTTATGAGCCCGGCTCCACCTTCAAGATCATTACGCTCGCCGCCGCCCTCGAGGAGAAGAAGGTCGACCTGGAGCACGAGCGCTTCTACGATCCCGGCTATATCGAAGTGGCCGGCGCAAAGCTGAGGTGCTGGAAGCCCGGCGGCCACGGCAGCCAGACGTTCCTCGAAGTCGTCGAGAACTCCTGCAACCCCGGCTTCGTGACGCTGGGCAACCGTCTCGGCAAAGATATGCTGTTCTCGTACATTCACAATTTCGGCTTCGGCAAAAAGACGGGAATCGACTTGCAGGGGGAAGAAAACGGGATTCTGTTCAAGCCGAAGCAGGTCGGCCCGGTCGAGCTGGCGACGACTTCGTTCGGCCAAGGCGTATCGGTGACGCCGATCCAGCAGATTACGGCGGTGTCGGCTGCGATCAACGGCGGCAAGCTGTTCAAGCCGTTCGTCTCCAAGTCGTGGATTCAGCCGGAGACCGGCATTCTGCTCGAGGAGACCGAGCCGCAGCTCGTCCGGCAGGTGATCTCGGAGGAGACGTCGAAGAAGGTGCGGGACGCGCTGGAGAAAGTCGTCGCGCAAGGGACGGGAGCGAAAGCGTTCCTGAACGGCTACCGCGTCGGCGGCAAGACGGGAACGGCGCAGAAGGTCGTGAACGGGCGCTATTCGAAGAACGAGCACATCGTCTCGTTCATCGGCTTCGCTCCCGCCGACGATCCGCAGCTCATCGTCTACGTCGCCGTCGACAACCCGCAGGGCATTCAGTTCGGCGGCGTCGTCGCCGCGCCGATCGTCCGCAACATTATGGCCGACGCGCTCCCGTATCTCGGCGTACAGCCGCGCAGCACCCAAGTGGAGAAAGAATACAAGTACGGCGAGCCGCGCACCGTCACCGTGCCGAATCTCGTCGGCAAGACGGTGTCCGACATCTATGAAGATATGAATTCGAACTTCCAGCTGTCGGCTTCGGGCAGCGGATCGACGGTCGTGCGCCAAGCTCCGGCAGCCGGAGCGAGGGTCGAGCAGGGCTCGGTCATCCGCATCTATCTCGGCGCTGCGGATTAAACTTTGCTCATCCTCTTGAATGAAGGCCGTACGTTGGACCATAATGATTGTACGTTGTTTCTGAAAACAGATGCGCCATATCAGGTCGTCAGGAGGCCTTTATACGATGAAACTTCTCGAACTCTCTCAACAATTGCTGCTAGCCCGGGTCGTCGGAGACGCTGCCGTCGACGTTCGGAGCCTGGAGGCCGATTCCCGCAAAGCCCGGCAGGGCTGCCTGTTCTTCTGTCTGCCCGGCCATACGGTGGACGGACACGATTACGCGGAGCAGGCGCTGGCCCAGGGAGCGGCGGCGCTCGTCGTATCGCGCGAGCTTCCGGTCTCCGCTCCGCAGCTCGTCGTGCCGGACACGCGGCAAGCGCTGGCGCTGATCGCCGATTATTTCTACGGCAGGCCTTCGCATAAGCTGAAGCCGATCGGCGTGACGGGCACGAACGGCAAGACGACGACGACCTACCTGATCGAACGCATCTGGGCGGACGCGGGCGTCTCCGCCGGCGTTATCGGCACGATCGAAACCCGCTATGCCGGGCAAAGCTTCCCGATGTCGGGGACGACGCCGGACGTGCTGGAGCTGCAGACGATTTTGCACGGCATGGCCGGAGCGGGCACGCAGCGCTGCGTCATGGAAGTGTCCTCGCACGCGCTGCATCAGGGCCGCGTGAAGGGCTGTGATTTCCGGACGGCGATCTTCACGAACCTAACGCAGGACCATCTCGATTACCACGGTACGATGGAAGCTTACGAAGCGGCCAAGGGCTTGTTTTTCTCGCGGCTCGGCAACTCGTATTCGGACGATCCGCGGGAGCGCAAGTACGCGGTGCTGAACGTCGACGACGAGGCTTCGGCCCGGTTCGCCAAGCTGACCTCCGCCGAGGTGCTGACGTACGGCATCGCGAACGAAGCCGTCTTGCGCGCTTCCGATGTCGCGATTACGGCATCGGGCACGTCTTTCCGGCTCGAATCGCCCTTCGGCGACCGGCAGGTGAACCTGAAGCTCGTCGGCAAGTTTAACGTATACAACGCGCTGGCCGCGCTGGGAGCGGTGCTGTGCGAGGGCATAGGTCTTGACGAGGCCGTTCGCAGCCTCGAGCAGATCCCCGGCGTTCCCGGACGGGTGGAGCCGGTCGACGCCGGGCAGGCGTACGCCGTCATCGTCGATTACGCGCATACGCCGGACGGGCTGGAGAACGTGCTGAACACGGTGAAGGAGCTGGCCTCCGGCAAAGTCATCTGCGTGTTCGGCTGCGGCGGCGATCGCGACGCGAAGAAGCGTCCGATCATGGGGCGGATCGCGGCGGAGCTGGCCGACGACATCATCGTGACGAGCGACAATCCGCGCACGGAAGACCCGGAGCGCATTCTGAAAGACATCGAAGCGGGGCTGACGGAGGCCGGCGTATCGGCCGATCGTTACGAGTTGGAGCCCAATCGGCGCGCGGCAATCGAAAAAGCGGTTGATCGGGCAAGCCCCGGCGATGTAGTATTGATTGCGGGGAAAGGCCATGAGACCTATCAGATCATCGGACGGGAAACGCACGATTTCGACGATCGCCTTGTGGCGAAAGAAGCGATAAGGAGTCGAATGCGGTGATGCAGGCAACGGTTCGGGAAACGGCCGATTGGATCGGCGCGCAAGTCGGCGGCGGGGAGGCCGCGGGCGGAGAGCTGCGCCTGTCCGGCGTATCGACCGACACGCGCCATATTCGTCCGGGGCAGCTGTTCGTTCCGCTAAGGGGAGAACGGTTCGACGGACACGAATATATCCGGGCGGCGAAGGACGCGGGCGCGGCGGCAGCGTTGTGGGACGCTTCGGTTCCGCGGCCGGAAGGCTTGGACCTTCCGCTTATTCTCGTGGCGGACACGCTGGAGGGGCTGCAGCGTCTGGCCGCGGCTTACCTGAGCGAGCGATTGACCGCCGCCAAGGTGGTGGGGATCACCGGCAGCAACGGCAAGACGACGACCAAGGATCTGATTTCGTCCGTGCTGGAGACATCGTTTCTTGTACATAAAACCGAGGGCAATTACAATAATCATATCGGTTTGCCGCTGACGATCCTGAGCGCGCCGGAGGAGACAGAGGCGCTCGTGCTGGAGATGGGGATGAGCGGCTTCGGGGAAATCTCCCTGCTGTCCCGGCTGGCCCGCCCGGATATCGCGGTCATTACGAACATCGGCGAGTCCCATCTGCTGCAGCTAGGCTCGCGGCGCAACATCGCCAAGGCGAAGCTGGAAATCGCCGAAGGGCTGAAGCCGGGCGGCACGCTTGTCTATTGCGGCGACGAGCCGCTGATCGCCGAAGCGTTGGGCGAGAACCCGCTTGCGGCGGGGACGAAGCTGGTTACGTTCGGCGAGAACGCGGGCAACGATTGGGTCGCGCGCTACGTACGCGTCACCGCCGAAGGCACGCGGTTCACGGCAGCGGGCGACGCGGAGGCAGCGTTCGAGCTGCCGGTGCCGGGGCGCCACAACGCCGTGAACGCGCTGGCGGCCGTCGCGGTGGGCAGGGCGCTCGGCCTGTCGCCGGACGTCATCGGCGCCGGCCTGAAGCAGGCGAAGCTGACCGGCATGCGGATCGAGCGGAGCGTGGCCTGGAATGGGGCGGCGATTCTGAACGACGCCTACAACGCCAGCCCGACGTCGGTCCGGGCGGCCATTGATCTGGTGGCGGAGCTGACCGGCTACCGCCGCAAATGGGTCGTGCTCGGCGACATGCTGGAGCTGGGCGACGGCGAGCTGGAGCTGCACGGAGGCATCGGGCGGTATGTGGACCGCTCGAAGGCCGATCGCGTGCTGCTGTACGGGCCGCTGTCCGAGGCGGCTTATGAAGAAGCGAGAAAGACATACGGAGAAGATGACGTACGCCATTTCGACGACAAGAAGGCATTGGCCGAGCTTCTGCTGGCCGAGCTTGCGCCGGACGATCTGGTGCTCGTCAAAGCATCGAGGGGCATGAAGATGGAGCAAATCGTAACGACTCTGCAGAGGGGGGGCGCGGAGTGACGGAATGGACTACACATCGGTATTGTGGACGTTAGGCGTATCCTTCGTTTTGGCGGTGTTGATCGGTCCCCTGTTCATCCCGCTTCTGCGCAGATTGAAATTCGGACAGCAGGTCCGCACCGACGGACCCGAGTCCCACCTGAAGAAATCAGGAACGCCGACGATGGGCGGCATCATCATTCTCGTCGCGCTTACGATCGCGTTCCTCCGGTTCGCCGACCGCGGACCGCAATATTGGGCGCTGATCGTCGGATGTCTGGGTTTCGGCCTGATCGGCTTTCTGGACGATTATATCAAAATCGCGTTTAAGCGTTCGCTCGGCTTGACCGCCAAGCAGAAGCTGTTCGGCCAGCTCGTGTTTTCCGCCATTTTCTGTTGGATTTTGATCGATATGGGTCACAGCACCGTCGTCGGCGTTCCCGGGACGGATTGGTCGCTGGATCTTGGTTGGGTATACTATTTATTGGTAGTCGTCATGTTCCTCGGGGCGACCAACGCCGTCAATTTCACCGACGGGCTCGACGGCCTGCTGGCCGGGACAAGCGCCCTGGCATTCGGCGCGTTCGCCGTCGTCGCCGTGGAGGCGACCCAGCCTCATTCGGCGGTGTTCAGCGCGGCCGTCGTCGGCGCGGTGCTCGGCTTCCTCGTCTATAACGCGCATCCCGCCAAAATTTTCATGGGAGACACGGGATCGCTCGGCTTGGGCGGAGGCATCGCCGCGGTCGCGATATTGACGAAAACCGAGCTGCTGCTCGTCGTCATCGGAGGCGTGTTCGTGCTCGAGATGCTATCCGTCATCATCCAGGTCGCCTCGTTCAAGACGCGCGGCAAACGGGTGTTCAAAATGAGCCCGATCCATCACCATTTCGAGCTGTCGGGTTGGTCCGAATGGCGCGTCGTGACGACCTTCTGGTTCGTCGGGCTGCTGCTGGCCGGCGCCGGACTGCTGTTGTTCAAAGCGACCTAAAGGAGTTTTAACGCGAATGATGCAGCTGACTAATTACCGCGGACGGCACGTCGTCGTCCTCGGTCTGGCAAGAAGCGGCGTGGCCGCCGCCAAACTGTTCCACGACGCCGGCGCGGACGTCGTCGTCAACGACAAGAAGGAGCGGGACCAATGCCCCGAAGCCGACGAACTGGCGGCTTTGGGCATTTCTGTTGTGTGCGGGCATCATCCGGACGGGCTGGTGACCGAGAAAACGGCGCTGCTTGTCAAAAATCCGGGAATCCCGTACTCCGCGCCTCCGATCGTCGAAGCGCTCAGGCTCGGAGTCGAGGTGGTGAGCGAGGTAGAGGTGGCGGGGCAGCTTTCCCCGGCGCCGATCGTCGGCATTACCGGATCCAACGGCAAGACGACGACAACGACGCTGACCGGCGTGCTGCTCGAAGAGGCGGGCCTAAAGCCTCTCGTCGCCGGCAATATCGGGCGGCCGCTCAGCGAAGCGGCGTTGGAGGTGGAGCCGGACGGTTGGCTCGTGGCCGAGCTGAGCAGCTTCCAGCTGAAAGGAACGGCGGATTTCCGTCCGCGCATCGCCTGCCTGCTGAACGTGGCCGAGACGCATCTCGATTATCACGGCTCTATGGAGGATTATGTCGGCTCGAAGGCGAAACTGTTCGAGAACCAGACCGCGGAAGACGTCGCCGTCTACAACGAGGATGACGAAACTTGCCGTCGGCTCTCGGCATCGTTCAAGGGCCGCGCCTTCCCGTTCTCGGTCACGAGAACGTTGGAGGCCGGCGTCATGATCGATCCGCCGTACTCGGCCGTTCGTCCGTCGGATGACGATTCCGACGCCGCCGACGATGAAGCCGAGCGCTGGATCGTCAGCCGGGACGGCGGCGGCACGGAGCGGCGCATTCTGCGGGTCGACGAGCTCGGCATTCCGGGCCGCCACAACGCGGCGAACGCGCTGGCGGCGATCGCCATCGCGCTGGCGGCCGGGGCCGACCCGGAGCGGCTCGCGGAGCCTCTGCGCGCGTTCCGAGGCGTCGAGCACCGGCTCGAGTACGTCGGCTCGTTCGGCGGCGTGAAGTTCTATAACGATTCGAAGGCGACGAACCCGATGGCGACGACGATGTCGATTCTGTCGCTGCCGTCGCCGCTCATTCTGATCGCCGGAGGGCTGGACCGCGGCTCCGACTATATGGAGCTGCTGCCGATTTTCCGCGACCGGGTGAAAGGATTGGCGGCTCTTGGCGAGACGAGGGAGAAGCTTGCGCGCGTCGCGGGTCTGGCCGGTTTAACGGACGTGAAAATCGTCGAACCTGTAGAGGACGCCGAGCTGACGCTCCGAAGAGCCGTACAGGAAGCCGCCGCCATGGCCGGGCCGGGAGACATCGTGCTCCTGTCACCGGCATGCGCGAGCTGGGACATGTTCCCGTCCTATGAGGTTCGAGGCCGCATTTTTAAGCAATCGGCGCATACGTTGTAAGAGGGGGCTTGTCTCCACTCTTGCTTTACGTGAGGTGTCCGATTCATGGCCAAATCCCGCTCCGTTCCAGATGTATGGATGATCGCCGCAACGCTAGGCATACTGGCCATCGGCGTCGTCATGGTGTACAGCGCCAGCGCCGTAGCGGCTTTTCATGACTATGGGGATTCGTATTATTACGTAAAAAGGCAGTTGCTCTTCGCTGTGCTGGGAATCGCCTCCATGTTCGTAACGATGAACGTGGAGTATACGTTCTGGCGCAAGTGGGCGGTGCCCGCGCTGCTGATCTGCTTCGGGCTGCTCGTCATCGTGCTCGTGCCGGGAGTCGGCGTCGTGCGCGGGGGCGCGCGAAGCTGGCTGGGCATCGGCTCGTTCGGCATCCAGCCGTCCGAGTTCATGAAGCTGGCGATGATTCTGTTTATCGCCAAGCTGCTGTCCGAGCGGCAAAATCAGATTACCGATTTCACCAAAGGGCTGCTGCCGCCCCTCGGCATTCTGGGGGCGGCGTTCGCGCTCATTATGCTTCAGCCCGATCTCGGAACGGGCACCGTCATGATCGGCGCCGCGCTGCTGGCGATCTACGTCGCCGGAGCGAGATTGTCCCATCTGGCGGGGCTCGCCATGATCGGCGTGGCCGGCCTGGTGGGGCTGATCCTGGCGGCTCCTTACCGGCTGCAGCGAATTACCGCTTTCCTCGATCCGTGGCAGGATCCGCAAGGCGCCGGCTACCAGTCGATCCAGTCGCTGTACGCGATCGGACCGGGTGGCCTGGTCGGACTCGGGCTCGGAATGAGCCGCCAGAAATACAACTATTTGCCCGAGCCGCAGACGGACTTTATTTTTTCCATTTTGGCCGAGGAGCTCGGCTTCATCGGCGGCTCCCTGCTTATTTTATTGTTCCTGCTGCTCATCTGGCGGGGCATGAGAACGGCCATCACGCTGACCGATCCGTTCGGCAGCCTGCTGGCGACGGGCATCGTCGGCATTTTCGCCGTGCAGGTGCTCATCAACATCGGCGTCGTCATCGGCCTGCTCCCGATTACCGGGGTCACGCTGCCGCTCGTCAGCTACGGAGGCTCTTCGCTGACGCTGCTGTTGACGGCGCTCGGAATTTTGCTTAATTTATCCCGTTATTCGAGGTGAATACAATGCGTGTCGTGTTGACCGGAGGAGGTACCGGGGGGCATATCTACCCCGCGCTGGCCATCGGCCGCGAAATATCGGAGAGACATCCGGGCACGTCGCTGCTGTACATCGGCACGAGCCGCGGATTGGAAGGCCGAATCGTGCCGGAGCAGGGCATCGCGTTCGAAAATATAACGATCACCGGATTTCGGCGCTCGCTGTCGCTGGAGAACGTAAAAACCGTTATGCGGTTTCTGAAAGGCGTAACCCGCTCGAAGGAGCTGCTGAGGAAGTTCAAACCGGACGTCGTTATCGGCACGGGCGGCTACGTCTGCGGCCCGGTCGTCTACGCCGCGTCCAGGCTCGGCATCCCGACGCTTATCCACGAGCAGAACGTGCTGCCGGGGCTGACGAACAAATTTCTGAGCCGCTACGTCGACGGCGTCGCGGTCAGCTTTAAGGAATCGGAGAAGCAATTCGCCAAGTGCCCGGACGTCGTCTACGCGGGCAACCCGTGCGCGACGCGCGTGCTGAAGGCGGACGGCCGCGCCGGCTTCGCTTCGCTGGGCTTAGCCCCGGGCACGCCGTTCGCGCTTATCGTCGGCGGCAGCGGCGGGGCGCGGGCGCTGAACGAAGCGTTCGTCCGCATGCTTCCGCTCATCGGGAAGCTGCCGGACGTGCGCTTCGTGTTCGTGACCGGCGAGAGGTTTTACAAGGAGACGGAGAGTGCCGTAGCCGGCAGTTCGCATGCGGCCGCGGGCCGCGTCAAAGTGCTGCCGTACATCGCGAACATGCCCGAAGTGTTGGCCGCGGCGTCGCTTTACGTTGGCCGCGCCGGAGCTTCCTTCCTTGCGGAGGTTACTTCGCTCGGGCTGCCTTCGCTGCTCGTTCCGTCGCCCAACGTGACGAACAATCACCAGGAAGCGAACGCCCGAAGCTTGATGAACGCCGGAGCGGCGGACATGATTCTGGAGAGTGAGCTGAGCGGGGAGACGCTGATCGCGGGCATCTCCGGCATTCTGGGCGACCAGGCGCGCCGACAGGCGATGGCTTCGGCGTCCCGGAGTCTCGGCATGCCGGAATCGGCGTCTATCATTTACGAACAAATCGCGAGATTGCAGCGCAAAAGATAAAAGAAACGTCCTTCGGCGGGCAGGCAATTGGGCGTTTGTCACCACCCCCGCCCAGCCGTCATAAGATACAGCGTGATCGTGAATGTCTGATCGGCAGGCGAGGGCCGCGGCGGCGACGCGAGCCCCGAAGGACTTGGAAGGAGGATTGACCATGCAGCAATTGGTTGCCGAGCTGGAGCGGGCGGGAATCGGCCAGCTTCGGATGAATGAGCCGTTATCCTCGCATACGACCTGGAAAATCGGCGGTCCCGCGGACGTGTTGATCGTTCCCGCGAGCGACGAAGAGCTCGAAGCAGCCCTGCGTCTGTGCGCGGCCCGCGAAGTTCCGTGGACCGTGCTGGGACGCGGGTCCAATACGCTGGTATCCGACAAGGGAGTCCGAGGGGCGGTCATCAAGCTGGGAGACGGCTTCGACGAGGTGCGATTCGATGGCGAGACGGTTACCGCGGGCGCATCGTATTCGTTCATCAAGCTGTCGGTCATGGCCGGCAAAGAAGGGCTTACCGGACTGGAATACGCGGGAGGCATTCCAGGGTCGGTAGGCGGCGCCGTCTATATGAACGCCGGAGCCCACGGGTCGGACATTTCACGCATCTTACAGTCGGCCAGCATCGTGTGGGAAGACGGAAGCAGGGAAGTACTCGGGAACGCGGAGATGAAGTTCTCCTACCGCCATTCCGTTCTGCAGGAACGCCGGGGCGTTATCACCCGGGCGGAGTTCCGTTTGGCGAGCGGAGACCGCAAGGAGATCGCGGCGGCCATGGCGACGTACAAGGATCGCCGGCGCCGCACCCAGCCGCTGCAGATGGCAAGCGCGGGCAGCGTTTTTCGCAATCCGCCGAACGATCACGCCGCAAGGCTAATCGAGGCGGCCGGGCTGAAGGGGCTTCGTCAAGGAGCCGCGGAAGTGTCCCAAGTGCACGCCAACTTTATCGTTAACCACGGAGGCGCTAAGGCCGAGGACGTCCTCACCCTCATCGGAAAAGTGCAGCAGATCGTCGAACAAACCTACGGAATAACGCTCGTGACAGAGGTTCGCATGATGGGTGAGCGGTAACCCGGAGGTGAATCCCTTGGACAATTTGGTGATTGAAGGCGGGAACCCGCTTTCGGGCACCATCCGTATCCATGGAGCCAAAAATGCCGCTTTGCCGATTTTGGCCGCCAGCTTGCTCGCGGAAGGAGAAGTGACGATCCGCAACGTTCCCCGGCTGCTCGATATCGAGGTCATGCTGGACATTTTGCGGGATCTCGGGTGTAAAGCCCGGCATCAGGATACGGTGGTGACGGTCGAAACGGCAGTCGCGACATCCTCGCACATTCCGGAGACGCTGATGCGCAAAATGCGTTCCTCGGTGTTTTTGATGGGGCCGCTTCTTGCGAGATTCGGAGAAGCCCAGCTCTATCAGCCAGGGGGATGCGCGATCGGCGAGAGAAAGATCGATTTGCATTTGCGCGGCTTGGCCGCGCTGGGAGCGAGAATCGAAGAAAAAGGCAGCAGAATCGTATGCTCGGCCCGCAGGCTGCAGGGCGCGGAGATCAGTCTGGATTTTCCCAGCGTCGGAGCGACGGAAAACATTATGATGGCGGCCGTTCTGGCCCGCGGCCGGACGACGATAATCGGCGCCGCCAGAGAGCCGGAAATCCAGGATTTGCAGCAGTTTCTTAACCGAATGGGCGCGCAAGTGAGCGGAGCCGGAACGGATACGATCGCGATCGACGGGGTCGAGAGCCTGCACGGCTGCGACTTCGAGGTCATTCCCGACCGGATCGTCACCGGAACCGTCATGGTCGCTACTGCGGCTACCCGGGGCGAAGTCACGCTTGAAAACACGAACCCGGGCCATCTGACCTCTCTTATTCACGTTCTCCGCCGCGCCGGTGTTCAAATCGAGGTAGGCAATGATATAATGAGAGTCGGCGCCTTCAAACGGCCTACGGCCGTTGACCGGATCGTCACCTCTCCATATCCGGCGTTCCCGACCGACATGCAAGCCCAGGTCATGACGCTGCTGGCGCTCGCCGACGGGGTGAGCGTGCTGAAGGAGACGGTGTTCGAGGGCCGCTTTAAGCACGTGGACGAATTGTGTCGCATGGGAGCCGATATCCGAGTGGATCTGAATAACGCCTTCATCCGAGGAGTGCCGCAGCTATACGGCACGACGGTCGAAGCGACCGATCTTCGCGCGGGAGCCGCTCTCGTCGTCGCCGGACTGGTGGCGCAGGGCACCACGGTCGTCGAGCAGGTTCATCATATCGACCGGGGCTACGATCGGATCGAGGAGATGTTCCGGCGAATCGGCGGCAATATCAAGCGCGAAGTTCACAGGAGCAAAGTGTACAGCTAATCGGCTAACAGTGACGGGGCCCCGCTGCAGAAGCTCACTTCCGCTGCGGGGTTTCTTGCTAGATGACATAGGACATGTTGGGCGAAGGGGGGACAATGGTGAGCGAAAGAATTCCCGCGCTGAAGAAAGAGACGGCGCCGCCGCGCTCCAAGCGCGGCAAAATGCTGATTCGGCTGTTGATCGCACTGGCGGCCATCCTGCTCGTCGTGCTCTTCTTCCGTTCCCCTTTGTCGAAAATAGACGAAATCCAAGTGACGGGCAACGAGTTCGTCGGCCGCGAGGAGATCGAAGCGGCGCTGGGCGTTGTGCCCGGAGACTCGTTCTTCTTCCCCGGCATCGGCAAGCTGAAGCAGCGCGCGGAAGAGTTGGAACCGATAGAAAGCGTACTGATCATCAAGAACTTCCCCGGAGTTTTGCGCGTCGAAGTGAAGGAGTATCCGCAAGTGGCCGTTCGGCTTTCTTCGGATGGAGGCATGTCGGCGATTCTATCGAACGGGCTGGTGCTGCCCATGCCCGAAGGGAAGCTGCCGGACAAGCCGATCCTGTCGGGATGGAGCGCCGACGACGCGAATTTGGCGGAGCTGTGCAGGGCGCTCAGCGATTTGCCCGGCTATCTGCTGTCGGACTTGTCCGAGATTCAACCGGATCCGTCCGTCTCTTATCCGAAAAGGATCAAGCTGTTCACGCGTTCGCGGTTCGAAGTGACGACATCGATCGACCTATTAAAAGATAAAATCGCTTATTTGAGCGATATCGTGCAAAACCGCGAGCCGGGAAAGATAACGATGTTGGATGTGGACTATTATTCTCCGTATTCGACGGAAATTGTTACAGAATAGACGGCTGAGGCCGATAAACTTAAGGAAAAGGACTCTACTCAATCCTCGAAAAGAATGCTAGAATTTCATTTATGGGCAAAAGCGGGAGCCGTCTGGATAGTCGGTTTTCTGCCTTGCCGGATTATCTAAAAAAATTGTTGAAAAAAGAGGGAAAACCTCGCGGATGTGGAATAAGTATGAGGAAGCATCCCTTGTTCGCAGCCATTTTCATCGATCTACGGGAGGTGCCACCGGTTGAGCAACAATGACCTCATCGTCAGCCTGGATATCGGAACTTCGAAAATCCGGGTGATTATCGGGGAGATCAGCAACGGGGCCATTAACATCATTGGCGTCGGTTCCGCCGATTCGGACGGAATCCGTAAAGGCGCCATTGTCGATATTGACCAAACCGTTCAATCCATCCGCAACGCTGTCGATCATGCCGAGCGCATGGTCGGAATAGGAATCAGCGAGGTTTACGTCGGGATTACCGGCAATCATATCGCATTGCAGAGCAATCACGGAGTCGTAGCCGTCTCCAACGAAGACAGGGAAATCGGCGAGGAAGATATCGAGCGTGTGCTGCAAGCGGCTAAAGTGGTTGCCCTGCCGCCCGAACGGGAAATTATCGGACTCGTTCCGAAGCAGTTTCTAGTCGACGGACTTTCGGGCATTCAAGATCCGAGAGGCATGATCGGCGTCCGGCTCGAAGTCGAATGCACGATTATTACGGGAACGAAAGCGGCCGTACATAACCTGATGAGATGCGTCGAGAAGGCGGGTCTGAAAATATCCGGTTTAATCTTGATGTCGCTGGCTTCGGGTATGATGGCTTTAACGAAGGACGAGAAGCAGATGGGCACCGTTCTCGCGGATATCGGCGCGGGTTCGACGACGCTGGCGATTTTCGAAGGCGGGAGCCTTGCGGCCGTGTCTACCCTGCCGATCGGCGGAGACTACGTGACAAGCGATATCTGCTACGGACTCAAGACCCAGACGGAACATGCGGAGAAAATCAAGCTGAAATACGGGTGCGCCCGTATCGACGATGCCGCCGAGGATCAGAAGTTCAAAGTCATGAGAGTCGGAAGCAACATGGAGAAGGAATTTTCCCAGTTCGACCTCGCGAACATTATCGAACCTCGGATGCAGGAGATTTTCCAGATGATCCGGCAGGAAGTAAAGCGTCTCGGGTATCACGACAAAATCAATGGTTATGTTCTAACGGGCGGTTCGGTTTCTTTGCCGAGCGTTCTTCCGTTGGCCCAGTTCGAACTGGAATCCAACGTCAGAATTGCGGTGCCTGATTACATCGGCGTGCGGGATCCTTCCTTCAGCAGCGGTGTCGGGATGATTCAGTACGTGACCAAATACGTTCGGACGCGCGGCGCAACCGGACCGAAGCGCGCTCCGAAAGCCAAAGTGGCGGCAGGCAGCACGGGACCGGCGCCGAAACCCGGCATTGTTGAATGGTTCAAAAACATGTTCAAGGAATTTATTTAAGCCGCCGCTTATGAGGAACCATTCATGCGAGCAAGGAGGAGTTAACTAATATGTTGGAGTTTGATTTTGAGATGGAACCACTTGCAAAGATTAAGGTCATTGGGGTCGGCGGCGGCGGCAGCAACGCTGTAAACCGAATGATCGAGACCGGCGTAAAAGGTGTCGAGTTCGTAACGGTGAATACGGACGCTCAAGCGCTGCACCTGACGAAGTCCGAGCAGAAGCTTCAGATTGGGGACAAGCTGACTCGCGGACTCGGCGCGGGCGCGAACCCTGAGGTTGGCAAGAAGGCGGCCGAGGAATCCCGCGAATTCATTACCAATTCGCTGCGTTCGGCGGATATGGTATTCGTAACGGCAGGAATGGGCGGCGGCACCGGTACCGGCGCGGCTCCCGTCATTGCTGAACTGGCAAAGGAAAGCGGAGCGTTAACGGTAGGGGTCGTAACTCGGCCGTTCACGTTCGAAGGCCCCAAGCGTTCGAGGCAAGCCGAGGCTGGCATCGAAGCCTTGAAAGACAAAGTCGACACGCTGATCGTGATTCCTAACGACCGGCTGCTCGAAATCGTGGACAAGAAAACGCCGATGGTGGAAGCTTTCCGCGAAGCGGATAACGTCCTTCGTCAAGCGGTTCAGGGCATTTCCGATTTGATCGCCGTTCCCGGCCTGATCAACTTGGACTTTGCCGACGTGAAGACGATCATGTCCGAGCGCGGCTCCGCGCTGATGGGCATCGGACAAGCGTCCGGAGAGAACCGCGCGATGGAGGCTGCCCGTAAGGCGATTATGAGTCCGCTGCTGGAGACGTCGATCGAAGGCGCGCGCGGCGTGATCATGAACATTACAGGCGGTTCCAACCTGAGCTTGTACGAAGTCAACGAAGCTGCTGAAATTGTCATGGCCGCCTCCGATCCGGAAGTCAATATGATTTTCGGCGCGAGTATCGACGACAGCTTGAAGGAAGAAATCAAAGTTACCGTCATCGCGACGGGATTCGAGCACAAAAGTCCAACACAGCGTCCGTCGTTCACCTCTTCGGCAATGTCTCAAGCGCAGCCGGATCCGGTCAGCCACGGCCACGGCAACGAAACTCGCCAGACGAACAGTTTGCGTCCTTTCGGTAATCAAACTTTGTCGAACGACCAGTTGGACATTCCGGCGTTTCTGCGGAACCGTCCTCGCGGAGACCGTTAACCGGCTCAACGCAATCGCAACAATCAAGCTGTCATTCTACGGCAAACCAAACTCCCATTCTACGTTATGTAGAATGGGAGTTTTTTTATCGATCTACGACTTGACTATACCTCCGTTCTCGACAAAAAAAGGTAAGCGGGGCTGGCAAGATTAGACAGACACCGGATTTGAAAGCGATTATACTGGGTTCATCCATCCCGGCCTGCTTGCTGGCGACTTTACCGGGCGATGAAGGATGGGGGCTCAGTATGACCGTCTATGTAGATCTTGTGTTTTTGACCAACTTGGCCGTTGACGGCGCGGTGCTGATGGCGACCGCCAAAGCGCGCCGCATTAAGCCGTCCCGTCCTCGTCTGTTCGCGGCCGCATGCCTTGGAGCTTTGTACGCGGCGCTGATGTTCTTGGCTCATATTCCTTACATGTATTCCTTCGGAGCCAAAGTATTCGTCTCTGTCGTGATGGTGCTGCTCTCGTTCGGCTATGGCGGTCCGCTGCGTTTCCTTCGCAACTTCGCCGCTTTCTACGTCGTCAATTTCGCTACTTTGGGCGGAGTGATCGGGCTGTCTTTTTTGCTGCGGAGCGCGGATTCTCCCTGGGGCGGAATGGAGTTTACGGCAGACGGCGGGTTGATTCTGGAATGGCAAATGCAGCTCGGACTGTTCGCCGTCACGTTTTTATTGTCCGTCTGGATGTTCCGCAGCGCCTCCGAGACGAGCCGCAAACGACAGGAGCTGGATCAACTCGTATGGGACACGGAAATCCGAATTGACGACGAGAGCTGGATGCTCAAAGCGCTGCTTGACACAGGCAATCGGCTGTACGATCCGCTTACGCGTATTCCCGTCATGATCATGGACGCCGACGTGTGGAAAGAACGGCTGCCGGCAGGCTGGAGCGAGCGGCTAAAACAGGAATCTCCGGATCGGCTCATATCCGAGCTGGACGCGCAAGTTTCGGAGAACTACGCATGGGGGAGCAGGCTCCGTCTGGTCCCGTACCGTGCCGTGAACGGATCCAGCCGGCTTATGCTGGCCGTCAAGCCGGATCACGTCATGCTGCATCGGGACGGTCAGCCCCCTCTTCAAGTGAACCGGGTGCTCATTGGTTTAGATGGAGGCACTTTGTCATCCGAAGGAACTTATCGCGCCATCGTCCATCCGGACATGGTTCAAGCCGACCCCGTATCGTCGGCTCCATCTCAACCTGCGTGACAGGAGGTAGCAGAAATGTTCGTGAACTTGAAGTTGAGGACGCAATTGTCGATTTATCGCCTGTTGTTCCGGTTCGGTTGGAAGAGCGAGGAAGTGTACTACATCGGCGGAAGCGAAGCGTTGCCGCCGCCGCTCAGCCGCGAGGAAGAAGAGTATTTGCTGGAGCGGCTTTCTACGGGAGACGCCGCCATTCGCGCCATGCTGATCGAGCGGAACTTGCGCTTGGTCGTCTACATCGCCCGCAAATTCGAGAACACCGGCATCCATATCGAGGATCTGGTATCGATCGGCGCGATCGGGCTTATTAAAGCAGTCAACACATTCGATCCGGACAAAAAAATCAAGCTGGCCACCTACGCCTCGAGATGCATCGAAAACGAAATTTTGATGTACTTGAGGAGAAACAGCAAGACGAGAACCGAAGTTTCCTTCGACGAGCCGCTGAACATCGACTGGGACGGCAACGAACTTCTGCTATCCGACGTGCTCGGTACGGAGAACGATACGATCTACCGCAACATCGAAGAGCAGGTAGACCGAAAGCTGCTGCACAAAGCGCTCGATAAGCTGAGCGAAAGAGAGCGGACGATTATGGAGCTCCGCTTCGGTCTGGCCGACGGCGAAGAGAAGACGCAGAAGGACGTAGCAGACTTGCTCGGCATTTCGCAATCGTACATTTCCCGTCTGGAGAAGCGCATCATCAAGCGTCTTCGCAAGGAGTTCAACAAGATGGTTTAGAAATTGTAAGAAAATTCGGGGTTCTTGTCCATGGGAATAAAAACCCCCTTCCCGGAGATACTTTACATTAATGCTGCTCCCCGGGAGGAATTGCCTTTGACCCGTAACAAAGTGGAGATTTGTGGAGTGGACACCTCAAAGCTGCCTGTCCTCACCAATGCCGAAATGAGGGAGTTGTTTCTCGCTCTGCAAACCCGTGGAGAGATTTCCGCCAGGGAAAAATTAGTGAATGGCAACTTGCGGCTCGTACTCAGCGTAATTCAGCGATTTAACAATCGCGGAGAATTCGTGGACGACCTTTTCCAGGTCGGATGCATCGGACTGATGAAGGCGATCGACAATTTCGATCTGAGCCAGAATGTCCGGTTCTCCACTTACGCCGTCCCGATGATCATCGGAGAGATCCGCCGCTATCTCAGGGATAACAACCCCATCCGCGTATCCCGAAGCCTCAGAGATATTGCCTACAAAGCGCTGCAGGTCCGGGATCAACTGACGAATCAGCACTCCAGGGAACCGACCATCCTGGAAATATCGGAAGTGCTGAACGTACCGAAGGAAGACATCGTGTTCGCTTTGGACGCCATCCAAGATCCCGTGTCTTTGTTCGAGCCGATCTATCACGACGGAGGAGACCCGATCTTCGTGATGGATCAGATCAGCGACGAACGCAACAAGGACATTCAGTGGATCGAGGAGATCGCTCTGCGCGAAGCGATGAGAAAGCTTAACGACCGCGAAAAAATGATCTTGTCCATGAGGTTCTTCGAAGGCAAAACCCAGATGGAAGTCGCCGACGAGATCGGCATCTCGCAAGCCCAGGTTTCCCGCCTCGAGAAGTCGGCCATACAACAAATGCAAAAACACGTCAAAACCTGATTACCAAGAGCAGACACATCAATATCTAACCTAGCAGCACACGAAGAAGAGGATGAGCTCCTGATGGCGCCATCTTCTTTTTTCTCTCTTATAGCCACTATCCCGTCGACTCAGAACTAAACGCCAGAGACCGCTACTCGGCATTCTCCTCCTTCATTCATCCTGTCTGCCTCTATACACTATGCGTCTACTCTGCAGCGACTCTACAGTCACTATGCATCAACTCTGTACATTTTCTGTGCCCCTCGACATCGGCAGAATCCCCTCAGCTCTCCAGCTCTTCCAGTCCGCCAACCTTCCAACCCGCCAACCTTCCAACCCATCTAGCCTGCCGCCCAGCTAATCGTTAAGCTCTCTTCGAGTCCCCAAGGCACTCAAGCCCTCAAGCCAGCCCACAAGCCCACAAGCCCACAAGCCCACAAGCCCACAAGCCCACAAGCCCGCAAGCCCGCAAGCCCGCAAGCCCGCAAGTCCACAGGCTATCCAGCCGCTTCAGGCCCATCTTGCTCATCTCGGTCCTTATACCCATTATCCCCTTGGCTCAGGAGCTCAGCATTTTCTTCAAAAGGGTTGGGGAGTAGAAAGGTAACCCATACCTATAAATGCAGGAAATAAACTCAGTCGCCCTCGGAAACAAGTGATGGCTGGAATTCGAAGAGAGAAAGGAAGGGTTAAACGGCTTCTTTAAGCAACTTGTTGTAGATGAGTTTAAGTTTGTCGGAGTGGTCGATACGGCTGGTCAATTGAGGGTAGGTCACGGCGGTTGATGAGACGGCGCATTGGAGCAGATGGAGGAACAGACTGGAGGGCCTGTCGAGATTGTTCACGCCGAAACAGAACTGGTCAAGATAGGATTGCAGGTGCTTGGGTCCGATTCCGCTAAACGTATAATTGATCCAGTTGCTTGCGCGCTTGCACAGCTCAATTAGCGGCCAGTAACGATCGCCGCTGAATCTCAAAATAACGGCGCGAACGTCTTTCGCATCGGGGGAGACATGGCGGTCCACAAAATGGTGCTTGCCCCCGTTCGTAATCCGGTCGTGAATCAAATAGTTGTCGGGGACCTGCTTGATTTTCACGTAAGAAAATTGCCCGTTGTCGTCTAGTGTTGCCGCTGCAAGCAAAGGCTGCTCCTGCGGATGGCGAAATACGGTTGGATTGTAAGGGCGGCCGTAAACGCCGCAATTGATTCGCACGAATCCGCCTAGAAGCTCCTTGGAATCGGTCGTAGACATGGCTTGGCGTATTTTTTGGCAGATCAGCCAGGCTGTTTTATAAGTTGTCCCGATGATTTCGGCGAGTCTTAACGCGCTGATGCCGCGCGGGCGGGCATGAAGGAAGATAGCCTGGAACCATAAGCGGAGAGGTGTGCGGCTGCCTTCCATGATTGTGCCGGCACTTAAGGAGGTTTGCACTCGACAGGAACGGCACTCGTATAAGGGCAGGCGTCGTGTCCGAATCTCATAAAAATGCGGGTGAGAGCATTGCGGACAACGGAATCCATGCTGCCAACGCGCAGCGAACAAGGCTTGGATGCAAGACTGTTCATCCTTAAATTTGTCGCAAAATTGCTCGAAAGTTACGCCGTTTTCCATTCCCTAACCCCCCTCTTGCGAACGTTTGTTCTTATTTTATAATATACTATTTTTTCTAGTTTTTCAAGTACGTTTTAACTTTTATTTGAGATTTATACGGATTCTGAGCGGATGGGATAGTGGACATCTAGCGGAGCTTAGTTGAAGTTGTGAATCTGGTGAATCTGGTGAATCTGGTGAATCTGGTGAATCTGGTGAATCTGGTGAATCTGGTGAATCTGGTGAATCTGGTGAATCTGGTGAATCTGGTGAATTTGGTGAATCTGGTAAATCAATTGAATTAGCTGAATGTAGTTGTATCTGGACTTCTCTAACTGTGGTTAATTGCTTGCAGCTTTGTCTGGTATGGAAGCGAGCGTTTGGACGTGCTTTGAATCTATCCAGGCTTGCCTGAATCTGTCTGGACTTGTCTGAAAAGGTCTTAAGAAGCTCTCTCACTGAGTCAAGGGGATAATGGCTATAGGGAGAAAAAAGCGCTCATGAGTTGCGCTGCGGTGTGGTGTGGTGTCCTGAGGGAACGGGATAATGGCTGTAAGGCAAGAAAATGCGAGAGAATGAAGGGGCATCGTACATTTTTCCCAGGAGGATCATATATTTAATAGCAGGGTACGAGTGCCCGGGGCGGACTGGGGGCGTGAGCGGATGAAAATATCGGATTTTCAGACGAAGGACGTAATCAACATCGTCGACGGGAAGAAGCTCGGGCAGGTGAGCGATTTGGAGCTCGATTTGCGGCAGGGGCGCATCGATTCGATCGTGGTGCCGACTTCGACGAGGCTGTTCGGGATGTTTGGCGGGGGCAATGACGTCGTTATTCCATGGCGGAACATCGTCAAGATCGGAACAGACGTCGTGCTGGTCCGGCTGGACGATGCGAAGGTGTACCGGCTGGAGGACGGGGATGCGCACTCGGGGAGATAGCGTGCCAGCGGGCGCGCTTTTCTTCCGCTTGCGCCGCGGCTATGGTACACTTGGGGTCGGAGGTGCGATAGGTTGGAGCCTTTTGTATTGCGTGAAGAGAAGGGACAGCCTTCATCTTTGTTTATGCTGCAGATTTGGTGCGGGACGGACGACGGGCTGACCGCGGGTTTTACGACGAGACGCGCCGGGAACGTGGCCCTACACGTCGGGGACGACCCGCTAGCGGTCGTCTCGAACAGGGAGACGATGGCCGAGTCGCTAGGCTGGGATTTTGCGGCCTTTACTTGCGCGGAGCAGGTGCACGGAAACGACGTTTACGTGGTTAAGACAGAGGATATCGGACGGGGACGAACGACCCGGGAGACGGCTATTGCCGACACAGACGCGATGATCACGAACGAGCCGGACGTACTGCTTGCGATGTTTTATGCCGATTGCGTTCCGCTTTATTTTCACGATTCCGTGACGGGAGCGATGGGCCTGGCCCATGCCGGCTGGAAAGGAACCGTGTCCGAAATCGCGGTCAAGACGGTCGAGAAGATGCGCGAGGTATACGGAGTCAGGCCGGAAAACATGAGAGCGGCCATCGGACCGTCGATCGGCGATTGCTGCTACGAAGTGGATGAATCGGTATTGAAACACGTGCGGCCTTTATTGGATACTTCGACGGAAGAAATCGTCAGACCGAACGAAATTGGCGGTCGGGCTCAGCTTAACTTGAAACATTTGAACCGACAACTTATGATAAAAGCAGGAATATTGCCGAGCCGCATCGAAATATCTTCATGGTGTACGAGCTGTCGCACGGACCTGTTGTTTTCCCATCGGAAAGAAAAGGGAGCGACGGGGCGGATGATGAGCTGGTTGGGCAGAAAATCGAGGTGATCGTTTCGTGGCATTGGAAGGCCGTCTGCGAGACGTGGAAAACCGGCTGGAGCAGGCATGTTCGAGGAGTGGCAGGCGACGCGAGGATGTGCGCATTATCGCGGTCACCAAGTACGTATCGACCGCCACGGCGGAAGCCGTCGTGCGGGAAGGCGTGACTCATATCGGAGAGAACCGCTGGCCCGACGCGAAGGCGAAATGGGAAGCGCTAAAGGGACAAGCCGTTTTCCACTACATAGGTTCCTTGCAGACGAATAAAGTCAAAGACGTTATCGGCAAATTCGACTACGTCCATTCGTTGGATCGCGCTTCGCTGGCCGAAGCGATCCATAAGCGGGCGCAAACGCTCGGCGTGTCGGTCCCCTGCCTCTTGCAGGTGAACGTATCGGGTGAGCAGTCCAAGCACGGGCTGGAGCCTGGAGCGGTCAAATCTTTTCTGGAGGAGCTGCGAAGGTTCGATCGCATCAATCCGATCGGCCTGATGACGATGGCGCCGTACGAAAGCGAACCCGAGGAGACCAGGCCGGTTTTCCGGGCGTTAAGACAGCTAAAGGATGAATTGAACGCATCTTCCGCTCTAGACGAGCCGTTGACGGAGCTGTCGATGGGAATGTCCAACGATTTCGAGGTGGCCGTGGAAGAAGGCGCGACTTGGGTGCGTTTGGGAACGGTGCTCGTAGGGAAAGAAGAAATAGAGGAGGGATAGGCATGGGTGTCATGAATCGGTTTCTTAATTACTTGGGGTTGCAGGAAGAACAGGAACAGCAGGAGGCGGAGCGCGAACGTTTCGCCGCCGAGAACGAGGAGCAGGAAATTGAAACCCCAGCGTTCGAAGCGCGTAGACATTCGAGTAAGAACAACGTCGTGAGCATTCATTCCCAGAAGGCCGCCCGCGTCGTTCTCACGGAACCCCGTTCTTACGACGAAGCGCAGGAAATCGCGGATCACTTGAAGTCGCGACGCTCGGTCGTCGTTAATCTGCAGCGCGTCAGAAGAGATCAGGCGATTCGGATCGTCGATTTTCTGAGCGGCACCGTGTACGCCCTCGGCGGCCATATCTCCAAGCTGGGATCGGACATTTTCCTCTGTACGCCGGATTCGGTGGAAGTGTCGGGAACGATCACGGAAATGTTGTCCGAGGAATCCGTCGACTATCCCAAAATGAGGTGACACCAGGTTGGAGCAATTAGAAACTTATATTGGCATTGTGTACCGCATCTACTCATACATGATCATCATTTACGTGCTCATGTCTTGGCTGCCTGCCGTGAAGGAGAGCTTCGTCGGCGAGCTGCTCGGCAAATTGGTGGAACCGTATTTGAGACCTTTCCGCAAGCTGATTCCTCCGATCGGCGGAATGCTGGACATCTCCCCGATCATCGCCTACTTCGCGCTCGGATTCGTCGCGCAAGGGTTGATCGCCGTGCTGAGATTCCTGTTCGGGTAAGCGCCTATGTCGCGAACAAGTCTTTACGAGCATTTTCATCCCGATGAAAAAGCATTCGTGGATCGCGCCTTGGAGTGGGTCGAGAGAGCCGCCGAACGTCACGAGACGAAGCGGACGGATTTTCTCGATCCGCGCCAGGCGCATATTTTGTTTACGCTGGCGAACCGGGAGCCGGACGCCCAGGTGCGCCTGGACGGCGGAAGCCCGCACTCCGAGAGGAAGCGGGCGATGGTCGCTCCCGACTACCGTGTGCTGGACGACGAGGATATGGGAATCGTCGTCCTCGACATCGCTTCGGACGATCGGAAAATTGCCGATCTGGATCATGGAGATTACTTGGGCGCTTTGCTCGGTCTCGGCATCAAGCGGGACAAAATCGGCGATCTCCACGTCAGCGAGGCGGGCTGCCATGCGCTGATTGCGGAGGAAATCGGCGATTTCCTCATCGGGCATATGAAGCAGGCGCACCGCGTAGACGTCAGCGTCTCCGTAAGGCCGCTCTCCGAGCTGCGCGAAGCCAAAGTCGAGCTGCAGGAGCAGGTGCTGTCCGTCGCTTCGATGCGGCTTGACGGGATTGCGAGCGACGTTTTCCGGCTCAGCCGGGCGAAGATCGTCGATCCGATCAAAGCGGGCAGATGCCGCGTGAGCTGGAAGCCGGTGGAGGATCCGTCGCATCCGCTCAGAGTCGGCGACGTCGTGTCGATGAAAGGCTTCGGCCGATTTAAGATCATCGACGTGGAAGGCGTGTCGAAAAGCGGCAGAACCCGGGTGCGCATCGGGAAATTTGTGTAGAATCGCAGAAGGAATTTTTCAGCTTTCGTCGAATTGATGTTGTGAATAGGCTACTTGGAAATCAGGAACCGAGGAGGTGCACCGATGCCACTGACACCACTAGACATCCATAACAAAGAATTCGCCCGCCGCCTTCGCGGTTACGACGAAGATCAAGTCAACGAGTTTCTCGATCAGATCATCAAGGACTATGAAGCGATGATCCGCGAGAACAAGGAATTGCAAAATATGGTCGCCGCTTCCCAGGATAAGCTGGGCCATTTCTCCAACATCGAAGAGACGCTGAGCAAAACGATCATCGTTGCGCAAGAAGCGGCGGACGAGCTGCGGAACAACGCGAAGAAGGAAGCGCATCTGATCGTGAAGGAAGCGGAGAAGAACGCCGACCGCATCATCAACGACGCGTTGGCGAAATCCCGCAAGATCGCGCTGGAGGTCGAAGAGCTGAAGAAGCAAGCGACGATCTACCGCGCGCGTTTCCGCGCGTTGATCGAATCCCAGATGGAGCTGCTGTCGCAGGACGGATGGGAATCGCTAGAAGGGCGCGAGCCGCGGGGGATTGAAGCCTGAGCGGTTGCGGGGAACGAAACGGGGAAGTATAATAGGGTATTATGAATGAACTGCAACGTCGAAGACGGGAACGAGTAAGCGCGATACCCGAGCTCAGAGAGTTGGCGGAAGGTGCGAGCCAATGCGAAGGATGCGCCGAATATCCTCCCCGAGACGCCTGCCGAACGACGCTTTGTGTTATGCAGCCGCGTTCAGTAAGCGAGGTCGGAAGTCCGCCGTTACCGGATGCTGAGTTGCCGTCTCTTCGCTACTTTTGCGAGCGGGCGGAACAAGGGTGGTACCGCGAGTTCGACTCGTCCCTTTATTGGGGCGGGTCTTTTTGTTTTTGCCGCAGCAGCCATGAAGCAATCGAAAGGATGAACCCCCATGCAAAGAGTCGACGTCAAGGAGAAAGCGCGAGCCCGCGAGCAGCGCGTTCTGGAACAGTGGAGGAAGGAGGATACGTTCCGCCGCTCGATCGCCAATCGGGAGGGCAAGCCGAACTTCGTCTTTTACGAAGGGCCGCCTACGGCGAACGGAAAGCCGCACATCGGCCACGTGCTCGGACGCGTCATCAAGGATTTCGTCAGCCGCTACAAGACGATGGCCGGCTACCGCGTCATCCGCAAAGCCGGCTGGGATACGCACGGCCTCCCGGTCGAGCTGGGCGTAGAGAAGCAGCTCGGCATCTCGGGCAAGCAGGAGATCGAGAAGTACGGCGTAGAGCCGTTTATCATCAAGTGCAAGGAGAGCGTGTTCGAGTACGAGCGCCAGTGGCGCGAGCTGACCGAAGCGATCGCGTATTGGACCGATCTGGACGATCCGTACATCACGCTCGACAACAATTATATCCAAAGCGTATGGCACATTCTGGCCACGATCCACGAGAAAGGACTGCTGTACCGCGGCCATCGCGTCAGCCCTTACTGTCCATGCTGCCAGACGACGCTCAGCTCGCACGAGGTCGCCCAAGGCTACGAGGACGTCAAGGATTTGACGGCGACAGCCAAGTTCAAGCTGAAGGAGAACGGCGACTATGTGCTCGCCTGGACGACGACGCCTTGGACGCTGCCGGCGAACGTGGCGTTGGCCGTTCATCCGGAGCTCGACTACGTGCGCGCGAAGCAAAACGGCGAAGTGTACGTCGTGGCGGCGGCGCTCGCCGACAAGGTGCTGAAAGGCGAGTACGAGACGCTTGGCACGGTAAAAGGACGCGAGCTGGTCGGATTGACGTACGAGCCGCTGTTCCCTTACGTGACGGTGGACAACGCTTATCGCGTCATCGACGCGGAGTACGTTACCGATGCAAGCGGCACGGGGATCGTTCATATTTCTCCGGCTCACGGCGAAGACGATTACCGGGTTGCCCGCCAGCACGGGATTCCGATGCTGATGGTCGTCAACAACGAAGGCAAGTATATCGCGGAAGTGACGGATATGGCCGGACGTTTCGTCAAAGATTGCGACGTCGACATCGTCAAGATGCTGTCGGAGCGCGGCCTGCTGTTCCACAAGGAAAGGATGGAGCACAGCTATCCGTTCTGCTGGCGCTGCAAAACGCCGCTGCTCTATTACGCGACGGAAAGCTGGTTCATCAAGACGACCGCGGTCAAGGACCAACTGATCGAGAACAACAGGCAGATCCAATGGTATCCGGAGCATCTGAGAGACGGCCGTTTCGGCAAGTTCCTCGAAGATCTGGTCGACTGGAACATCAGCCGGAATCGCTATTGGGGGACGCCGCTTAACGTGTGGACGTGCGAAAGCTGCGGCAAGGAGAAAGCGCCGCACAGCATTGCCGAGCTGCGGTCGCTGGCGATCGAAGACGTGCCGGAGACGATCGAGCTGCATAAGCCTTATGTGGACGACATCCATCTGCGCTGCGAATGCGGCGGCAGGATGAACCGGGCGTCCGAAGTAATCGACGTCTGGTTCGACAGCGGCTCGATGCCGTTCGCGCAATATTTCCACCCTTACGGGGACGAGGAGAAGTTCCAGGAGCAGTATCCGGCGGATTTCATCTGCGAGGGGATCGACCAGACGCGCGGCTGGTTTTTCAGCTTGCTGGCGGTATCGACGCTGTACAACGGACAGGTGCCGTACAAGTCGGTCATCTCGACCGGGCACGTGCTCGACGAGAACGGCCAGAAGATGAGCAAATCGAAGGGCAACGTCATCGATCCTTGGGAAATCATCGACGAGTTCGGTACGGATGCGTTCCGTTGGTCTCTGCTGGCGGATAGCGCGCCTTGGAACAGCAAGAGATTTTCCAGGGGCATCGTCGGAGAAGCGAAGTCCAAAGTGGTGGATACGCTCGTTAACACGCACGCCTTCTACGCGCTGTATGCCTCCATCGACGGATACGTTCCGTCGGAACATGCGCGGGTCCAATCGGACAACAAGCTGGACCGCTGGATTGTGTCCCGGCTGAATACGCTGATCCAGGAAGTCGTGAAAGGGCTGGACGCCAACGACTTTCTCAATCCGGCGAAGGCGATCGAGACGTTCGTCGACGAGCTGTCGAACTGGTACGTGCGTCGTTCGCGCGATCGGTTCTGGGGCAGCGGCTTGACGGAGACGAAGGTAGCGGCATATCAGACGCTGGGCGAAGTGCTGCTGACGCTGTCCAAGCTGATCGCGCCGTATACGCCGTTCGTCGCCGAGGATATTTACGGCAACTTGGGCGGAGAAGGCAGCGTGCACCTAGCCGACTATCCGCAGGCGGACCCGACGGCGATCGACGCCGAGCTGGAGCGCGAGATGGCCGCGGTGCGCGGCATCGTCGAGCTGGCGCGGAACATCCGCAACGAGACCGGCTTGAAGACGCGCCAGCCGCTGTCCGAGCTGCTCGTGTCGTTGAGCGAAAGCTTCGATCTGTCTGGCTACGAGGAGATCGTGCAGGACGAGATCAACGTCAAGCGGATCACGATCGTCAGCGACGACGGCGGGTTCGTCAACTTTAATCTGAAGCTGAACCTGAAAGTCGCGGGCAAGAAATACGGTAAAAACGTCGGACCGATCCAGGCGGCGTTCAAGGCGATGTCGAGCGACGAGACGCGCGGCATCGTCCTAGCGGGCAAGTTCGAGTTCGTATCGCCGGACGGCGAAGCGATGACCGTCGAGCTCGAGGAAATTCTCGTCGAGAAGGAAGCGAAGACGGGCTTCGCTTCCGCGTCCGGCGGAGGGTTGACCGTAGCGCTCAACACGGAGATCACGTCGGAGCTGGAGCAGGAGGGCTGGGTGCGCGAAGTGATTCGCGCAGTCCAAGATACGCGCAAGAAGCTCGACCTGCCGATCGAGCGGCGGATCGATCTCGTGCTCGACGTCGACGCCGAGCTGGAAGCGGCGCTGCGCGCGTTCGACCATGTTCTGAGAGAGAACGTGCTCGTGAACGAAGTTTCGTTCGGCAAGACGGACGCGACCGAAGCGGTGCAGGCCGGCGAGAAAACGATCGGCGTAGCCATCGTTTCGGGAGCATAATTACTCCGACTGTAAGCTAAACATAATAAAGGAATCGTTAAGACGAGCTCCAGAGTTCCGAGGCGGATGGCATCCGCCTTGGGCCGGGCTCGTTTTGCGTTCGGCAGCCAAGGGTAATGATCGGTTAAAGGATGTCCGAAAGGGGAGTGCGGCCATGGCCGGCAATTCGAAAAACAAAGGAAAGCCGAATTCGATCCAGGTCAAGCTGGCTTCCAGGCACCAGAGAGAGCCGAATGAACGGAATGAGCTGACAGAGCCAAATGAGCTGGATAAGCCGACAGGCTCTAATGAACCGATAGAGCCGGATGAATCAGCGGAGAGATTGGCCGAGGAGACGAAGGATTTGAAGGGGACGCTGCTCTTCCTGTCCGACAAGCTGGAGAGGCTGTCCATTGACATGGAGAAGGCGCAGCTCAAGGAATACGTCAACCTGATGCATCGTCCGTGGCAGCTGATCTTCAAAAATTTTATCGCGGGAACGGCGCGCGGGGTCGGCATCGCGCTCGGATTTACGTTTTTCGCCGCGACGATCGTTTATCTGCTGCAGCTTCTCGGGGCGCTGAATTTGCCGATCGTGGGGGATTACATCGCGGACATCGTAAGAATCGTTCAGCGGCAGCTGGAGATCAACCCGTATTGAGCATACGGGTCGCTGCCGCCGCGGAACGGGGTTGGAACGCGTTTAATAAGAATCGGAAAGCTCGCTTGGCTCGAGCAGATGATCGCCTTCGTTATCGTCCATGTAACGGTGGTAAGCGTGGTTGCGGACGATGGAGACGTGAGTACCGGTAATATCGGTGGCGACGAAGCTTTCGTAAGACTCGACGAATCCGTCGTTCTCGTCGGCTTCGATCTCCATATGGTTGTAGTTGTCGATGTTGTTGTCCTCGGCCATCGCCGGCGTGTTGGAGGTGCCCCAGGACTCGACGATCTGCCAGGCGTCCTCTCCGTCGAAGCCGTTTTGGTCGTCTCTGTCGTCCAAGCTGGTCCGGCCGAACGGAGGAGCAAGGAACAACTCCTCGACCGGACGGTCGTTGGAAGGCTCCTGACGGGGTTCATGATCGATGCAATAGATGGCCGTCGGCAGCGCTTCGAGCCTGTCGACCGGAATAAACTTCCCGCACGCGGCACAATGTCCGTATTCTCCCGTATCCATCCGTTCCAGGGCGGCGTCCACCCGCTCGAGCCGGAACGCTTCCTTTTCCAGCAGGGCCAAATCCTTGCTTCGTTCGAACATCTCCGTACCCGCATCGGCCGGGTGATTGTCGATGCCGGTAAGCTCGCCGGTCGAATCTCGGTACGAGGCGGCGAGACCGAAATGCCCGTTATCGTTCACGCGCCGCTCGAGCTCGCATCTTTCCTGTACCAGCCTGCGCTTTAACGATTGGAATGTTTCCTGATCCAGATGCTTCGGCAACGTCATCCACTCCCTTTAACGAGGTGCATTCGAATGGTTCGGTCGATTGTAGTTTTCACGGATGCGCCCAGTTTTACGTGCGGACGGCCGCCGGACTTGTCTGGGGGAATTGTCGATTTTTACTTGCGCTTCGTGGACGCTCCCTGTCGCGGTATGATAAAATCAACAGGCAGGAGAATGAGACGAAGGGCGGAAAAAGGCAATGCAACGTCGGATTTGGCCGATATGGGTTTATTACGGAATTGCGGTTATCGCTTTTCTGATCGATTACGCGAGCAAGAAGATCATCAGCCGCACGGTCGAGCTGGATACGGAGAGAATTCCCGTGATCGGGGATTTCTTCATGATTACCCATATCCGCAATAGAGGCGCGGCTTTCGGGATGCTGCAGGAGCAGCGGTTGTTTTTTATCGTGATTACGACGATCGTCGTGATCGGCATACTCTGGTATTTGCACCGTTCCTACCGCACGGGCACCGTACTGCTTCTTTCCGCGTTGGCTACGATATTGGGAGGCGCCGTCGGCAACTTCCTCGATCGCGCGCTGTACGGAGAAGTCGTCGATTTCTTGCAGTTTAACTTCGGATCGTATACGTTCCCGATCTTCAATTTCGCGGATACCGCAATATGCGTAGGCGTCGGAATGGTTATTTTGGACGCGCTGCTGACTATGAAACAGGAGAATAAATCGAATGGCAATGGAGAGCAATCCCAAGATCAGTCCCCTGAACAACCCTCCGTCTGAAGACGATTTCGAATGGACGATCGAGGAAGGCCAGGCCGGTGAGCGGGCGGACAAGCATATCGCTCAAGCGCTGGCGGAGCAAGGGGAATCCTTCTCCCGATCGCAGATTCAGGAGTGGATACGCACGGGCGCGGTAACCGTTAACGGCGCGGAGATTAAAGCGAACGCCAAGCTGGCGGTCGGAGACGTCATCCGCATCGTGCTTCCCGAACCGGAGCCGGTCGAGGCGTACCCGGAAAATATTCCGCTCGAAGTCGCGTACGAGGATTCCGACGTTATCGTCATCAACAAACCGCGGGGCATGGTCGTTCATCCTGCGGCCGGTCATCCGAACGGTACGGTAGTGAACGCGCTGCTGTACCATTGCAAGGACTTGTCCGGCATTAACGGCGTCATGAGACCGGGCATCGTGCACCGGATCGACAAGGATACGTCCGGGCTGCTGATGGTCGCCAAGAACGACTTGGCGCACGCGTCGCTCGCGGAGCAGCTGAAGGAGCACAGCGTGACGCGCAAATATCGCGCGCTCGTCCACGGCGTCATGCAGCATGACAAAGGGACGGTGGACGCGCCGATCGGCCGTGCCAATCACGACCGCAAGCTGTACGTCGTCACGGACAAGAACAGCAAGCATGCGGTGACCCATTTTTCCGTAAACGAACGTTTCGACGAGTATACGCTGCTCGATCTGAAGCTGGAGACGGGGCGGACGCACCAGATTCGGGTGCACATGAAGTATATCGGCTATCCGCTCGTCGGCGATCCGGTATACGGCGGCAAGAGCGGCCGGACGCTCGGTATGACGGGCCAGGCGCTGCACGCGGAAACGCTCGGCTTTAAGCATCCGAGAACGGGTGAGTATATGGAGTTTTCCGCGCCTCTTCCGGAGGATATGGAGCATTCGCTCGGCATTTTAAGGACGAGGTAAAAGGCACGAAATGGGCTGTTCGGGACAGGCGCTGCGATAACTGCAAATGATCGGCGCAATAATCCATGGCGGACTTTCCGCGTATCGTTCATAGTTTGAATGTGAAGCATGTTAACATGTAACGATACAAGGAGTGTCTCGAATGAGCGTGGAACAATACCAGTCGACTTACATTCAGGAGCAGTTCGCGAATCGCATCGGCGGTTCCAATTACGGCAAAGATACGAACATTTATAAATTCGAGAAAATCAAGCGGGCGAAAGCCGCGGCGCGGCAAGCCCACCCAGACGTCGAGTTGATCGACATGGGCGTCGGCGAGCCGGACGAGATGGCGGACGCGGGCATCGTCGCCAAGCTGGCGGAAGAAGCGGCCAAGTCGGAAAACCGCGGGTACGCGGACAACGGCATCGCCGAATTTAAGGAAGCCGCCGCGAAGTACTTGAAGGAAGTGTTCTCCGTGGACGGCATCGATCCGGAGACGGAAGTGCTGCACACGATCGGAGCCAAGCCGGCTCTGGCCATGCTGCCTACGGTGTTCATCAACCCGGGCGACGTGACGATCATGACCGTTCCGGGATACCCGGTTATGGGCACGCATACGAAATATCTCGGCGGCGAAGTGTACAACGTCCAGCTGACGAAGGAAAACAACTTCCTGCCGGATCTGGACGCGATCCCGGAAGAAATCGCAAGCCGCGCCAAGCTGCTGTACTTGAACTATCCGAACAATCCGACGGGCGCCGCGGCGACGGTGGCGTTTTTCGAGAAGGTCGTCGCTTGGGCGAAGAAATTCAACGTGGTCGTCGTTCACGACGCTCCGTACGCGGCTCTGACCTATGACGGAGTCAAGCCGTTCAGCTTCCTGTCCGTTCCCGGCGCGAAAGACGTCGGCGTGGAGCTTCATTCCTTGTCCAAGTCGTATAACATGACCGGCTGGCGGATCGGCTTCATCGCGGGCAACCCGCTTATCGTGAAAGCTTTCGGCGACGTGAAGGACAACAACGATTCCGGACAATTCATCGCGATCCAGAAGGCGGCCGCTTACGGTCTGGCCAATCCGCAAATTACCGAGGCGATCTCGGCGAAATATTCCCGCCGACACAACATGCTCGTCGCGGCGCTGAACGAAATCGGCTTCCGCGCGGAGAAACCGAAAGGCTCCTTCTTCTTGTATGTCGAAGCGCCTAAGGGCATCGTCGGCGGACAGCGTTTCGAATCCGCGGAAGACTTCTCGCAGTTCCTGATTCGCGAGAAGCTGATCTCGACCGTGCCGTGGGACGACGCCGGCAAGTTCGTCCGTTTCTCCGTCACTTTCATCGCCCAGGGCGAAGCGGAAGAAGCGCGCGTCATCGACGAGATCAAGCGTCGTCTGACCGACGTCCAGTTCGAATTTTAAGCTTCGGAATTCCTTGACACTTCATGTCGAACATGGGATAATCATTGTTAATGAAACGGGTACCTTTAATTCAGTCCAGAGAGACTGGCAAGGTGGCGCAGAATTGACACATATCCCGGGACATGCGACCGTACATGCTCGTCTTCGGCTCAGGCTGAAGTGTGAACAGGTGCTGGTGTTGTGTGCCTGCCGATATTTTGTTCTGGCTGAATCCTCCTTGCGAACTCGCAAGGAGGTTTTTTAATGTGCAAATCTCGGGTGAAGGAGGGATCGGTTTGTCGGACTCGCGCGTCATTATGGACGAATCCGCCATTCGGCGGGCGCTTACCCGAATCGCTCACGAAATGGTCGAGAAGAACAAAGGCATTCAAGATTGCGTGCTGATCGGAATACGAACCCGGGGCGTGCATCTGGCCTACCGCGTCGCCGATAAAATTCTGGACATCGAAGGCCAGCCGATTCCGGTCGGGGAACTGGACATCACCCGCTACCGCGACGACCGACCTTCGGCGGCCAGAGCGAGCGCCGCGGGGCCGGGCGAAGAGCTGAAGAGGCTCGTCACCGACAAGCGGATCATCCTGGTCGACGACGTGCTCTACACCGGCCGCACGATACGCGCGGCGCTGGACGCGCTGATGGATTGCGGGAGGCCGCAATCGATTCAGCTGGCGGTTCTCGTCGACAGAGGTCATCGCGAGCTTCCGATCCGCCCCGATTACGTCGGCAAGAACGTGCCGACGTCGAGGCACGAGAAGATCGACGTCTCGCTCAGCGAGATCGACGAGACGGACTGCGTCACGATCCTGCATCCGCGCGAGGCGGAAGTCGGACGGTAATCGATAATCGGACGGTAAACGGACGCCAATGGACAGTACCCACTATCTACTAAAACGCAACGGCAGTTAATCACAGCAGAGGAGGCGCCAGGGAACAGATGACGACATGGATCATTAACGCTAGCAGATGGAGCGCGGAAACCGGAGGTCTCGAAGTCGCGCATGTGCGCATCGAAGAAGGGATTATCGCGGAATGGCGCGCCGGAGAAGCGGCTCCCGATACATCGGGAGCGGAAGTGATCGACGCTCGGGGCAAGCTAATCTCGCCGGGGTTGATCGATATGCACGTTCACTTGCGCGAACCGGGCTTCGAATATAAGGAGACGATCGCCAGCGGAACGGAGTCGGCGGCGAAGGGCGGCTTTACGGTCATCGCGCCGATGCCGAATACGCGACCGGTCATGGACACGCCGGAGACGATCTCGCTCGTGCTCGACAAGGCGAAGACCGAAGGCGTCGTGCGCGTGCTGCCTTATGCCGCGATCACGAAGAACGAGCTGGGCCGCGAGCTGACGGACTTCCCGGCGCTGAAGGAAGCCGGAGCGATCGGCTTCACGGACGACGGCGTCGGCGTGCAGAACGCGCAGATGATGAAAAACGCGATGGCTCTCGCTAAGTCGCTCGATATGCCGATTATCGCCCACTGCGAGGACGACTCGCTGGTAGAGGGCGCGGCGGTCACGGACGGGGCGTTCGCCCGCAAGCACGGGCTTAAGGGCATTCCGAACGAGTCGGAAGCGATCCATGTCGGCCGGGACATTCTGCTGTCCGAGGCGACGGGCGTGCACTACCACGTCTGCCACGTCAGCACGGAGCAGTCGGTTCGCTTGATCCGGCTCGGCAAGTCGGTCGGCGTGAACGTCACCGCAGAAGTATGTCCGCACCATCTGCTGCTCTCGGACGAAGATATTCCGGACAACATGGACGCGAACTGGAAAATGAACCCGCCGCTCAGAACGCCGCGCGACGTCGAGGCGTGCATCCAGGCGCTGGAGGACGGGACGATCGACATTATCGTGACCGACCACGCTCCACACAGCGAGGAAGAGAAGGCGCGGGGCATGGAACGGGCTCCGTTCGGAATCGTCGGATTCGAGACGGCGTTCCCGCTGCTGTACACGAAATTCGTCCGCACCGGGCGATGGAGTCTCGACTTCCTGCTGAGCAGGATGACGAGCGATCCGGCGAAGGTGTTTCGCCTGCCTTACGGCACGATGGACGCCGGAGCGCCCGCGGATCTGATCCTGATCGATCTGGAGAACGAGCGGGAAGTCGATCCCGCGAAGTTCCTGACGAAAGGCCGCAATACCCCGTTTACGGGTTGGAAACTATACGGCTGGCCGACGATGACGATGGTCGGCGGCAAAGTGGTCTGGACCGAAGAGAACGGCATTAACCGCTAAGGAGTGATTGGAATGCAAGCTAGATTGTTGTTGGAAGACGGTACGCTGTTTACGGGACAGAGCTTCGGAGCCGAAGCCGGATCCGTCGGCGAAGTGGTGTTTAATACGGGGATTACGGGCTATCAGGAAGTGCTGTCCGACCCTTCTTACTGCGGACAAATCGTAACGATGACTTATCCGCTCATCGGCAACTACGGCATTAACCGCGACGATTTCGAAAGCATCCGCCCCTACGTTCACGGCTTCGTCGTTCGTCGCCACGAGGACGTGCCGAGCAACTGGAGGGCGCAATATACGGTTGATCAATTGCTCAAGGAGTACGGCATTCCGGGTATCAGCGACATCGACACTCGTATGTTGACGAGAATCCTTCGCGTGCACGGCACGATGAAGGGCATCATTACGACGGGCAACGAGCGCGTCGAAGAGCTGATGGAGCGCTTGGGCGCTACGCCTCTGATGCGAGATCAAGTCGCCCGCACGTCGACCAAGAACGTGTTCTCCAGCCCGGGCGAGAAGGAGCGCATCGTGCTGATCGACTACGGTGCGAAGAGCGGCATTCTGCGCGATCTGACGAAACGCGGCTGCGACGTTATCGTCGTGCCTCAGGACACGACCGCGGACGAGATTCGCCGCCTTCACCCCGACGGCATTCAGCTGTCCAACGGCCCTGGGGATCCGAAGGACGTGCCTCATGCGGTCGAGACGATTCGCCAGCTTCTCGGCGAATACCCGATTTTCGGTATCTGCCTCGGACACCAGCTGTTCGCGCTCGCTTGCGGAGCGGATACGGGCAAGCTGAAGTTCGGCCACCGCGGCGGCAACCATCCGGTCAAGGAGCTCGAATCCGGCCGCTGCTTTATCACTTCCCAGAACCACGGCTACACGGTCGTCGAAGAATCGATCGCCGGCACCGAATTGGAAGTGACGCACATCAACAACAACGACAAAACGATCGAAGGCTTGAAGCATAAGCGCTACCCTGCCTTTACGGTTCAATACCATCCGGAAGCGGCTCCGGGCCCGTACGACAACAGCTACTTGTTCGACCGTTTCCTGCAAATGATCCGCGACAACAAGCAAGCCAACCCGGAACGCCCGCGCCAAGCGCAATTGTCGGAGACGCTGAGAGGAGAACTGCTGTATGCCCAAAAATAATGACCTCAAAAAAATTCTCGTAATCGGCTCCGGCCCAATCGTCATCGGACAAGCAGCGGAATTCGACTACGCCGGCACGCAGGCGTGTCAAGCGCTGAAAGAAGAAGGCATCGAAGTCGTCCTGATCAACAGCAACCCGGCGACGATCATGACCGATACGAACATCGCCGACAAAGTTTATATCGAACCGATCAACCTGGAGTTCGTCTCGCAAATTATCCGCCAGGAGCGTCCGGATGGCTTGCTGCCGACGCTCGGCGGACAGACCGGCCTCAACATGGCGGTCGAGCTGGCTCGCGCCGGCGTGTTGCAGCAGGAGAACGTCAAGCTGCTCGGCACGCAGCTTGACGCGATCGAGCGAGCCGAAGACCGCGACCTGTTCCGCGAGCTGATGCGCGAGCTGGAGCAGCCGGTTCCGGAAAGCTCGATCGTCACGACGGTCGAGGACGCGGTGGAATTCGCGAACGGCCTCGGCTACCCGGTTATCGTTCGTCCGGCTTACACGCTCGGCGGCACGGGCGGCGGGATCGCGTCTAACGAAGAAGAGCTGCGCGAGATCGTAGCCAACGGCATTCGCTACAGCCCGATCAGCCAGTGCTTGATCGAGAAATCCATCGCCGGCATGAAGGAAGTCGAGTACGAAGTTATGCGCGACGCCAACGACAACTGCATCGTCGTCTGCAACATGGAAAACTTCGACCCTGTCGGCGTTCATACCGGAGACAGCATCGTTGTCGCGCCGAGCCAGACGTTGTCCGACCGCGAATACCAAATGCTTCGCTCGGCGTCGCTCAAAATCATTCGCGCGCTGAACATCGAAGGCGGATGTAACGTACAGTTCGCGCTCGATCCGCAAAGCTACCAATACTACGTCATCGAGGTTAACCCTCGCGTCAGCCGTTCCTCGGCGCTCGCGTCCAAAGCGACCGGTTACCCGATCGCGAAGATGGCGGCCAAGATCGCTATCGGCTACACGCTCGACGAGATCGTCAACCCGGTTACGGGGCAGACGTACGCTTGCTTCGAGCCGACTCTGGACTACATCGTATCGAAAATTCCGCGCTGGCCGTTCGATAAGTTTACTTCCGCTAACCGCAAGCTGGGTACGCAGATGAAGGCGACCGGCGAGGTTATGGCGATCGGCCGCACGTTCGAGGAATCGATCCATAAAGCGGTCCGCTCGCTCGAGATCGGCGTGCACCGCATTTACTTGAAGGGCGCTAACGAGCTGTCCGACGAAGTGTTGACGAATCGGCTGATCAAAGCGGACGACGAGCGGCTGTTCCTCGTCGCGGAAGCGTTCCGCCGCGGTTGGGCGCTGCAGCACATCCAGGATCTGTCGAACATCGATTGGTGGTTCCTCGACAAAATCGAGCGAATCGTCCAACTCGAAGACGAGATCCGCAGAGCGCCTGCGCTTACGCCGGAGCTGCTGTACAAGGCGAAGAGAAACGGCTTGACCGACCGCGCGATCGCGGAGCTGAGAAGCGAAGGTCATCCGTCCGGCGCTTACACGAAAGAAGCGGACGTCCGCACTTACCGTCTTGAGCAAGGCCTCGCGCCGGTATACAAGATGGTCGATACGTGCGCCGCGGAGTTCGAAGCGACGACGCCTTATTACTACTCGACCTACGAGACGGAGAACGAAGTTCTTCCGAGCGACAAAGAAAAGATCATCGTGCTCGGCTCCGGTCCGATCCGGATCGGGCAAGGCATCGAGTTCGACTATTCGACCGTGCACGCCGTATGGGCGATCCGCGACGCGGGTTACGAAGCGGTCATCATCAACAACAACCCGGAGACGGTATCCACCGACTTCAGCACGTCGGACCGACTCTACTTCGAGCCGCTCTTCTTTGAAGACGTCATGAACGTCATCGAACAGGAGAAGCCGGTCGGCGTCATCGTGCAATTCGGCGGGCAGACGGCGATCAACCTGGCTGCGCCGCTAGCCAAAGCCGGCGTCCGCATTCTCGGCACGTCGTTGGACAGCATCGACGAAGCGGAGGACCGCAAGCGGTTCGAGGCGCTGCTGAGCAGACTGAACGTTCCGCAGCCGAAAGGCAAGACGGTCACTTCCGTGGAAGAAGCGGTAGGCGCCGCGCAAGAGCTCGGTTATCCTGTGCTTGTACGCCCGTCTTATGTTCTCGGCGGCCGCGCGATGGAAATCGTATACTCCGACGATGAACTGTTATCCTATATGGAAGTCGCGGTGAAAATCAATCCGGAGCATCCGGTTCTGATTGACCGCTACATGCTGGGCAAAGAAATCGAGATCGACGCGATCTGCGACGGCGAGACGGTGCTCATCCCGGGCATCATGGAGCATGTCGAGCGCGCGGGCGTTCACTCCGGCGACTCCATCGCGGTATATCCGCCGCAGTCGCTGTCCGAAGATATTAAGCAGCAAGCGATAGACATCACGATCAAGATCTCCAAGGAATTGAAGACGGTCGGTCTCGTCAACATCCAGTTCGTCGTCTGGCAGGACAAAGTGTACGTCATCGAGGTTAACCCTCGTTCGTCCCGTACTGTGCCGTTCCTGAGCAAAGTGACGAAAATACCGATGGCCAATCTGGCCACGCAGGCGATTCTCGGCAAAAAGCTCACCGAGCTCGGTTACCAGGAAGGACTGTGGCCGGAAGACGAGTTCGTCTCGGTCAAAGTACCGGTATTCAGCTTCGCCAAGCTTCGCCGCGTCGACCCGACGCTGACTCCTGAGATGAAGTCGACCGGCGAAGTCATGGGCCGCGATCGCTTCTATGCGAAAGCGTTGTTCAAAGGCTTGGTCGGATCGGGCATGAAAATTCCGAACTCCGGCGCGATTATCGCGACGGTCGCCGACAAGGATAAGGAAGAAGCGATCCAGATTTTGAAAGGCTTCTACAACCTCGGCTACAAGCTGCTGGCCACGGGAGGAACCGCCGACGCTTTGGAAGCCGCGGGGCTTAAAGTCCGCCGCGTCAACAAGCTGTCCGACGGATCGCCGAACATTCTGGATCTGATCCGCACGGGCGAAGCGCAATTCGTCGTCAACACGCTGACGAAGGGGAAGACGCCTGAGCGCGACGGCTTCCGCATCCGCCGCGAGGCGGTCGAGAACGGCGTCGTCTGCTTGACGTCGCTGGACACGGTCCGCGCGCTGCTGAACATGCTGCAGGCGCTCCGCTTCTCCAGCGAGCCGATGCCGGCGTTCCAAGCCTAGGGAGGAATAACAGTGACACTGCTATCCCGCAATGAGGCGGCAGGAAAAATCATGGTCGCGCTCGACAAGCCCGAGGCGAAAGCCGCCGTGGAGCTGGCCGATCGACTGCAAGGCTCCGGCTGTTGGATGAAGGTGGGCATGGAGCTGTTCTACGCGGCAGGACCGGAGATCGTCCGGGAACTGAAGAGCAGAGGCTTCCGCATCTTCCTCGATCTGAAAATGCACGACATCCCGAACACCGTTCGCGGTGGAGCGAGAAGCATCGCCAGACTTGGCGTGGACTTGTTTAACGTCCATGGAGCCGGAGGGTTGGCGATGATGAGCGCCGCTGCCGAAGGCGTGCGGGATGCGCTGGAGGCGGGCGACGCCGAGCGCGCTCCGCTCGTCATCGCGGTGACGCAGCTCACGAGCACGAGCCAGCGCGTGTTAAACGACGAGATCGGCATCCCCGGCGAGCTGGAGAACGCCGTCGTCCATTATGCCAAGCTGGCGCAAGCAGCAGGCCTGCAGGGCGTCGTCGCCTCCCCGCTGGAAGTTCGCGCGATCAAGCAAGCTTGCGGAGACGGCTTTATTACCGTGACGCCGGGAATTCGTCCGCGCGGAGCGGATGCAGGCGACCAGTCGCGCATTACGACGCCTCGCGACGCGGTGGCAGGCGGCACCGATTACCTCGTCATCGGACGGCCGATTACGGCCGCCCTCTCGCCGTCTGAAGCGCTGGATAACATTTTGAAGGAGATGACCGAATCATGAGCCAATATTCAGTAGAGCAACTGCCGGCCGTTATCGCGGGCAATCTGCTGAACATCGGGGCGGTCGCCCTGCGTCCGAACGACCCGTTCACTTGGACTTCCGGGATCATATCCCCGATCTATTGCGACAATCGGCTCACGATGAGCTATCCGGACATCCGCGACGCGATCGCCGAAGGCTTCGCGACGCTCATTCGCACGCATTACCCGGATACGGAAGTGATCGCCGGCACGGCGACCGCGGGCATTCCGCATGCCGCGTGGGTCGCGCAGAAGCTGAATCTTCCGATGGCCTACATCCGCGACAAGGCGAAGGGCCACGGCAAGCAAAATCAGATCGAAGGCTTGATCAAAGACGGACAGAAGGTCGTCGTCATCGAGGACTTGATCTCCACCGGTGGCAGCTCGCTCAAAGCGGCGCTGGCCGTCATGGAAGCAGGTGGAGACGTGCAGGGAGTGCTGGCGATTTTCACTTACCAGTTCGCTCTGGCCGAGCAAGCTTTCAGCGAAGAAGGCGTCGAGCTGAAGACGTTGTCGAATTATTCGGCGCTCGTCGACGAAGCTCTCAGACGCGGTACTGTTAGCGAATCCGACGTCAGCCTGCTGAAATCTTGGCGCGAAAACCCTCAAGCGTTCGGCAAATAAGCGATATAACGATCGGCGACTGGCGGTTCTCCCATGGGAGGGTCGCCTTTTTGTCGATTACTCGGTCTCGAGACCGAGGTCAAAAGCGTGCCCGGGACCGTCGAACGGCTCCTTCTCTTCGGTTACAATGGGATTATCTTAAGAGGTTTGGAAAAAAAAGGAGAGTGCAATTGTGGCCATTCTGGAAGTGAAGGGCTTGCGCAAAGCTTTCGGATCCGTGCAAGCCGTTGAGGAAATCAGCTTCTCCGTCGAGAACGGGGAAGTGTTCACGATCATCGGTCCGAACGGAGCGGGCAAGACGACGACCCTGGAGATGATCGAAGGCATGCAGGCGCCCGACAGAGGAACGATCTCGATCAGCGGGATGAAGTGGGATAAGGATGCCGACCGCATCAAAACGATCATCGGCGTTCAGCCGCAATCGAGCGCCCTGTTCGATCTGCTCACCGTGGAAGAGAACCTGGATCTGTTCGGCTCGTTCTATCCGCACTCAAAGCAGTCGTCCGAGGTGCTGGAGATGATCAATCTAACCGATCACCGTCGCAAAAACGTCAAGTCGCTCTCCGGCGGACAACGTCAACGTCTGGCGATCGGACTGGCGATGATCAGCGATCCGCAAATCATTTTCCTCGACGAACCGACGACCGGTCTGGACCCGCAGGCCCGCCGCAACATATGGGACATCGTTCTGAAGCTGAAGGAGCTGGGCAAGACGACGATTTTGACGACCCACTACATGGAAGAAGCGGAGAAGCTGAGCGACCGCGTCTGCATCGTCGATCAAGGCAGAGTCGTCACCCTCGACACGCCCGCCAATCTGATCGACAGTCTGACGAAGGAACGGGAGGTCCGACTGTACTTCCAAGACGGAGAAGCGGCGGCTGCCGAGACGGAACAAGTCGCCAAGGGCGATTCGACGGTCGTTCGCACGGAGCTGGACGGCTCTTCGCTGAAGCTTTGGTCGGTGAGGCCGGAGGAAACGCTGTACGGAGTGTTCGGTTTCACGAAGGAAAAAGGGTATCGGGTCGAGCAAGTCTCCATTCGCGAGATGAGTCTCGAGGACGTATTCATCGCCTTTACGGGCAAAGAGTGGAGGGACTAAGGTGAGCAACGGCAAACAGCTCGGCAAATTGTTCGGAGCGCAGCTTAAAATGATGTTTCGGGAAAAGCAGGTCTGGTTTTGGAATCTCTTCTTCCCGATTATTTTGATGGTCATTTTTATGGTTATTTTCGGCGGGGGCGGCGGCAGCGACTTCAAAGCGAAAATCGCAGTCGTAAAGCCGAGCGCGACCGAAGCATCGGATATGCTGGAAGGTTACTTGCGCCAGGTGCCGGTTCTCGAATGGAAGTCGGAGCAGCCGATTTCAGCGGAAGAAGCGGACGAATGGGTTAAGGACAAAGACGTCGACGCCGTCATCGTTTTGCCTGGAGAGAACGAGACTACGCTCGGGATCATCGTCAACAAGGAGAATGAGAGAAGCGCTACGACTCAAGCCATTGCGGGCATTCTGGACAAGTTCGTGCAGCAGACGAACTACCAGGTGGCCGGCGTGACGCCGACGTTCTCGGTGGAAACGACCGCCGTATCGAGCGGCAGCGAGGATCTAAGCTACGTCGACTTCCTGCTGACGGGGATGATCGCGCTTGCGGTGGCGCAGGGCGGACTGTTCGGCATGGTGGATATGGTGGAAATGAGAAGGAAAGGTTTGCTGAAAAGGCTGAGACTCACTCCGGTGAAAATGGGGCTGTTCGGAGTTGGCGGCATGATGGTGCGTTTCATACTCGGCATCGTGCAGATCGTCATTCTGTCCCTGATCGGCGTATTCGGGTTCGGGGCCAAGCTTCACCTGGACTTCCCGACGCTCATCGTAGGCTTCCTCGTCGGAGCTCTTGCCTTTAACGCGCTCGGTTATCTGTTCTCTTCCTTCAGCAAGTCGATCGAAGCATACATGGGGATGGCCAACATCGCCAGCTTCCTGATGATGTTCCTGAGCGGTATTTTCTTCCCGACGAGCGGGTTCCCGGAATGGCTCATTCCCGTATCGCAGGTGCTTCCGCTGACTTACTTCGTCAACGGCATTCGCGACGGCATGGTGTACGGCAGCGGCATCGCTTCCGCCGACTTCTGGGCAGGCATCGGCATTCTCGGCGCATGGGGCATCGTCGCCTTCGCCCTCGGCGTACTGATCTACCGCAAAACCAAAATAGAGGTTCGCTAGTCTTACAGGCATTCACCGGGGCTTGCGGGACCCGATCGCGGCGCATCTTAAGCGCTTATCGATCTGGCCCTCGCAGGCCTTTCTCCTTGTTCTGTCCCTATTTCCCCACCTATGGCCACTATCCCCACGTCTCAGGACTCTCGCCCCCGTTGCAGGTTGTTCGGCACTGCTATGGCCACTATCCCCACGTCGCAGGACTCTCGCACCCGTTGCAGGTTGTTCGGCACTGCTATGGCCACTATCCCCACGTCTCAGGATTCTCGCCCCCGTTGCAGGTTGTTCGGCACTACTATGGCCATTATCCCCACGTCTCAGGACTCTCGCCCCCGTTGCAGGTTGTTCGGCACTGCTATGGCCACTATCCCCACGTCTCAGGACTCTCGCACCCGTTGCAGGTTGTTCGGCACTGCTATGGCCACTATCCCCACGTCTCAGGATTCTCGCCCCCGGTTCAGGCTGTTCGGCATTTTTTAATTTATGTTACCTTCTGAAGAAAAATGGAAATCAGCATTAAGCAGAAACGCCTATGGAATTAGAAAGAGAAACAAGGAGTTGCGGATAGCGATTACTTCGGACAATACCATTCTGAGCGAACGGGATAATGGCCATAAGACACAGAGGAAGGAAGTTATCTGCCTCCTGTTTCTGAGAGAAAGGGATAGTGGTTATATTAACTTGCCTGTTCTGAATCAAGGGGATAATGGTCATAAGACGAGGAGAGGGAAGTTACTAATTTGGCTGTCTGTGGCTGTTCTGAGCGAGGGGGATAATGGCCACAAGTACGAAAAAAGGAGGTCTGCCGACCGGAGCGGGAAAATACCGTCCGGATGCGGCAGACCGTCTGCGGCAAAGCTGCAAAGAGTCAGACTATACACGAGTATGCGTGCTACTGCAACCGTTTGAGCCACTGGCTGATTTCGTCGTTGGGGAGATCGTTAGCGGACGGGATCGGGATTGATTCGTCGGATAGCTTGTATTTCAGTTTTAAGGCGATGATTCGACGCAAGCTTTCATCGAGGCGCGATTCGGGAATTTCTCCGGATTTGGCCGCGGAGAGCAGCTTGTCGTATACTTTCCGGGCCGTGTCGTAGCCGTGGGCGACGAGGATGAGATCGCTGCCGGCCAGGAACGATTGGAGCGAGGCATCCTCGATGCCGTAGTTGCGGGCGATGGCACCCATCGTCATGTCGTCTGTAATGACGACGCCGTTGTAGCCGAGCCGGTCGCGCAGCAGGTCGGTGATGACGGTTTTGGACAGCGATGACGGAGAGTCGGGATCGATCGAAGGAAACAGGATGTGCGCGATCATGACCGCGTCCGCTCCCTCCTGGATGGCCGCTTGGAACGGAATCCATTCAAGCTTTTCCAGGTCCGCGGTCGTTTTGTGCACGGAAGGCAGCTCCAGGTGAGAGTCGACGGACGTATCCCCATGGCCGGGAAAATGCTTGACGACGGCAACCGTTCCGCCTTGCTGAAGCCCTTGCATGACGGCTACGCCCATGCTCACGACAAGATCGGCGTCACTGCCGAACGCCCGACTGCCGATGACCGGGTTGGCAGGGTTGCTGTTGACGTCGAGAACGGGTGCAAAGTTCATATTGAAGCCCATTAATCGCAGTTCGTCGGACAGCAAGGCGCCCATCTCCCGAGCCAGTTCAGGCTTTCCAGTGCGTCCGACTTTGACCGCGTCCGGCATAGCCGTGAAATCTTTGGGCAACCGGCTGACTTTCCCGCCTTCCTGATCGACGCTCATGAAGAGGGGGAGCGGATTGCCCGAGTTCGCCTGCTTAAGAGCGTTGACGAGCTGGATCGAGCCGCTCAAGTCGGAGAAGTTGTCCTTGTACCAAATCAAGCCGCCGACATGTTGGTCGACAATGAGCTTCTTCATCTTCTCATCGATCTTGGTGCCGTCGATGCCGGCAACGATCACCTGGCCGATTTTCTCCTCTAATGTCATTTGCTCCAACCGCAGTTCGACCGGATCTTCTTCCGCCGGCGGCGTTGTTTCCGGGGAGGCGCTGTCGGACGGGGATGCGCTGCCGGAAGGCGACGACGCTGCAGGCGGTTGCTGTTCCGTCGGAGCAGAGGGAGCAGGTGAAGCGTTAGGGCCGTCCGAGCCGCGCGAACATCCGACGACCAGGATCGCAAGCAGACAACAAATTCCCAGCAACACCCCGCGTTTGGAGATGGCGTTTTTCATCGATACGAATCCTCCTTAACAAAAGACTCCCGGGGTTCCTGAACAAGGAAGCCGGGAGTTCTGCTATTTTTACACTTCGAACGAGCTTTTCAAAGACACGATGCGGTTAAAGACGGGCTGACCCGGGGTGGAATCCTTAGGGTCTACGTTAAAGTACCCGTGACGGAAAAATTGGAATTTGTCCCCTCCGGAAGCTTCCTTCATATCCGGCTCCACGAAGCCCTTCAGCACTTGAAGGGAATTCGGGTTTAGATGATCGAGGAACGATTGCCCCTCTTCCTCGGACTCGTCGGAGATGAGCGGCTCGTACAGACGGAACTCGGCAGGCACCGCATGCGAAGCGTCCACCCAATGGAGCGTTCCTTTTACTTTGCGTCCGGTAAAGCCGGAGCCGCTCTTCGTCTCGGGATCGTACGTGCAGCGCAGCTCGACGACGGTGCCTTCCGAATCATGGATGACTTCCTCGCATTTGATGAAATACGCGTGCTTGAGGCGTACTTCGTTGCCCGGGAACAGCCGGAAATATTTCGGAGGCGGGTTGTCCATGTAATCGTCCCGTTCGATGTAGATCTCTCTGGAGAACGGAATTTTGCGGTGACCCATTTCCGGGTTTTCCGGGTTATTTTCGGCGTCCAACCATTCCGTCTCGCCTTCGGGATAGTTCGTGATGACGACTTTCAACGGGGCCAGAACGGCCATCGTCCGCAGCGCCTTGAGCTTCAAATCCTCGCGGATAAAATGCTCCAGCATCCGCTCGTCCACGACGCCATAGCTCTTCGCTACGCCGATCTCGCGGCAGAAGGCGCGGATCGCTTCCGGCGTATAGCCTTTGCGGCGCAAGCCGGAAATCGTCGGCATGCGGGGATCGTCCCAGCCGTCCACTTTCTTCTCGTCCACGAGCAGCTTAAGCTTTCTTTTGCTCATGACGGTATTGGTAAGGTTCAGACGAGCGAATTCGTACTGATGCGGTACCCAAGGCATTTCGCATTCGCGGACGACCCAATCGTAGAACGGGCGCTGATCCTCGAACTCGAGCGTGCAGATCGAGTGCGTCACGCCTTCGATGGCGTCTTCAAGCGGGTGAGCGAAAGCGTACATCGGATAGATGCACCATGCGTCGCCGGTATTGTGATGATGAGCGTGCACGACCCGGTACAGCACGGGATCGCGCAGGTTGACGTTCGGGGAGGCCATATCGATCTTGGCGCGCAGCACCTTTTCCCCGTCGGCGAACTCGCCTTCCTTCATGCGGCGGAACAAGTCGAGGTTCTCCTCGACGGAACGGTTCCGATAAGGACTCTCGGTTCCGGGAGAAGTGAGCGTTCCCCGAGCTTCGCGGATTTGATCCGCGGACTGGTCGTCGACGTAGGCCAAGCCTTTGCGGATAAGAAGAGCGGCGCGCTCGTACATTTCTCCGAAATAGTCCGACGCGAAGAACAACCCGTCCCACTTAAAGCCGAGCCACTCGACGTCCTTTTTGATCGACTCTACGTATTCCACGTCTTCCTTGACGGGATTCGTGTCGTCGAACCGCAGATTCGTTCTTCCTTTGAACTCGTCGGCGAGCTCGAAGTTCAGGCAGATTGATTTGGCGTGACCGATGTGCAAATAGCCGTTCGGCTCGGGAGGGAACCGGGTGACGATCTCTTTCACTTTTCCCGAAGCGATATCTTCGGATACGATGTTCCGAATAAAGTTCGATGACGACGTCTTAGTTTCCAAGGTGACCAACCTTCCTCGCAATAAATCGTTATATCCTCTAATAATACACAAAAATGCGGCTTCTTATAAAGGGCTAAGCGAAAAAACGGAAAAATGTCGGGTCTCGTCGATTGGGCGGACGCACGATCGGGTATATTTCTCCTAAAAAAATGATAAAGATTTAATTTTTTCAGTAACTTTTCAGATAGACGCCTCGTTATAATCATTGAAGAGATTGGCAAGGGAGGAAGATGAATGCTGTCATGGCTAAGCCGAGGGTCCACGGCTGAGAAGTCAGGCGAACAGAGAGAAGATTTGACGAAACCGTCCGAGAAGGCGCAGGCCAAGAATACGGAGGCTGCAGCGGAAGCGTCCAAAAGTGAACGCCCGGTGACGAACGAACCGATCTTGTCCGTGCGCAACGTGGAACGATCCTTCGACGTCGGAAGCCAGAAAATCAAGGTGCTCAAAGGAATCAATCTCAGTCTCTATCCGTCCCAGCTCGTCATGTTGAGAGGTCGCTCGGGCTCGGGTAAGACGACGCTGATGAATCTGATGGGCGGATTGGATACGCCGACGAAGGGAGAAATATTTTTCAAGGACCGTCCGTTTCACAAGTGGGATGACGACAAGCGCACCGTCGTGCGCCGCAAAGATATCGGCTTTATTTTCCAGGCGTTCGCCTTGATGCCCTTATTGTCCGCTTACGAGAACGTCGAATTGTCTCTTCGCATGGCGAACATCCCGCGCTCGGAATGGAAGGAGAGAATTATAGCCTGTCTGGATCTGGTCGGTCTCACCAAGAGAATGCATCACCGTCCGTTCGAGCTTTCCGGGGGAGAACAGCAGCGGGTGGCCATCGCCAAGGCGATCGCCCACAAGCCAAGCCTCATTCTGGCGGACGAACCGACGGCGGAACTGGACAGCCAGATGACCGCGCAAATTATGCAGGTGTTCAAAGAAGTCGTCGCAGCCGAGAATATCTCGCTCTGCATGACGACGCACGATCCTACGATTATGGAGGTAGCAGACCATGTCTATGAAATGGTGGACGGCGTATTCGTCGCCAATTGACCGTCAGGCGCACGGACGCCGCAGCCGCAAGAGGGCCGGAGCGATCGCCGCGCTGGCATTGTCTTTGGCGCTCTCGGGGTGCAGCTTGCTGCCCGACGAACCGGAGGAGGAGGATCTGTCCGCGATCCAACTTCCGAAAATTTCCGAAAAACCGCATTACGACGTAGTGACGAAAACGCTGGAAACGAAAGTGTCGGGTTCCGGCAAAATACTGTCTTCCCAGGAGAAGCAGGTCTATTTTACGTTGGACGGGAAACGTCTTAAGAAGCTTTACATAGAATCCGGCCGCAGCGTCAAAGAAGGAGAGACGCTGGCCGAGCTGGACGTCGACGAATTAAAGAAGAACCTTCGCTCGCAGGAGCTTTCCTTCAAGCAGCGCGAGCTCGAGATGAAGGAAACGCTGCGCAAGAAAGACGAGATGGATCCGATCGAATTCGAGATGAAATCCCTGCAATTCGAGGAAGCGCGTCAGCAACTCGCCGATATGCGCGAGGATATCGGCAAAGCGGTGTTGACCTCTCCGTTCTCCGGAACGGTCGTGTCGGTGCCGGTGCAGGAAGGCAACATGGTCAAAGCGTACGACACGGTCGCGGTCATCGCCAATCCGAGCAGTCTTGTCGTCGCCGCGGAGTTGTCCAAGGACGATCTGGAGAAGGTCGCCGTCGGCATGGAAGTTCGGGTCGAAATTAACAATGTCGGACAGCTTCCGGGCAAGATCAAGCAGATGCCGATCCCTTCGACGGACAATCAGAACGGCGGCAACAACGGAGGCAAAACGGACAGCATCAACAAATATTTGCTGGTCGACGTCGGTAAGCTGCCTGAGGAGGTCACTCGCGGAACTCCGCTGTCCATCTCCGTCATTATCAACCGCAAGGAGAACGCGGTCGTCATTCCTCTGGCTGCCCTGCGGACGATCGGAGCGCGCTCTTACGTTCAAGTGGCGGAAGCGGACGGAAGCAAGCGCGAGGTCGACGTAGAAGTCGGGCAACAAACTTCGACCGATGCGGAAATCTTGAACGGCTTGACGCCGGGACAGAAAGTCGTAGGTCGGTAATCGATGAACGCGCTGATTCGGTTTCTCTTCCGCAAAATGTGGAACACGCGCTGGATGACGCTCAGCACGCTTGCCGGATTGTTCGTCGCGGTCGCTTTCACGACGAGTATTCCGATGTACGCGGACGGCGCGCTCAAGCGGGTCGTCTCGCAATCTCTGCAGGACAACAGCGAAGGGTTGCCCGCGGGTTCGATGTTGATTCGTTACCAGTCGACGGACGGCAAGACGGATTTGGAAAGCTTCCATAACGTCGATCAGTATATTCGCGAGGACGTCAGGTCCGACATCGGTTTTCCGGTGGAGGTCTCCCAGCGGAGCTTGACGATCCGCAGCTCGGAAGTGTCTCCCGAAGATCCGACGAAGGTGGATGCGAGCCGCACGAGGAAGCTGTCGATCGCGTCCTTCGAAGGATTGAAGGAACAAGTCGAGATGGCGGGGGGCAAGTGGTTCGCGGACAGTTCCGAAGCGGACGGCACGATCCAGGCCGTTATGATGGAGGAAGCGCTGTTCCGCAACGACCTGCACGTCGGCGACGTCCTGCTGTACTCGGCTGCAGGGGAGACGCTGCGGGTTCAGATCGTCGGAGCGTTCAAGCCTGTCGACGACACGAGCGCTTATTGGTATCAAGGCTTGGAAGGACTCATGAATTATTTGTACGTGGCCGATCCGGTCTTTCTGGACGATCTATCGGCCAAGCGCGGCATTCCGATTCAGATCGCAAGCTGGTATTCGGCGTACGATCTGAGAGAGATTCAAACGAGCCAGCTCTCTCCGCTGTCGAGCAAGCTGAACCGCATCGACATCGAAGTCTATAAGAAGCTGAAGGACACGCGCCTGGAGCTCAGCTTCGCCGAGATGCTGAGCGATTTTCGCCGGGACAGCATTCAATTGCAGACGATGCTCTTCACGCTCGCGGCTCCGATGATCGCCATGGTGTTCTACTTTATTACGATGAACACGCAGCAGGCGCTTGAGAAGCAGCGCTCCGACATCGCGGTACTGCGAAGCCGGGGGGCGAGTACGAGACAGATCTTCATGCTGTTCCTTCTGGAAGGGACCCTGCTGGGCATCGTTGCGCTTGTGATAGGTCCGATATTTGGCTGGTTCATGGCCAAGAGCATCGGATCGGCCAGCGGGTTTCTTCATTTCGTAGACCGCAAGGCGATACCGGTCGGATTCTCGATAGACGGCGTGCTGGCCGGCGTTGCGGCCGTCATTGTGGCGATCGCGGCGACCGTTATCCCGGCTCTCGTCTTCACGAGAACGTCCATCGTCGATTACAAGAGGCAGATGGCGAGGGGGGACAGCAAGCCGTTCTGGCAGAAATGGTTTATCGACGTGCTGCTGCTTGGCGTTGCCGGTTACGGCTGGTATTTATTCAACGAGCGGCAGATGGTCACTTTCAAGACGGGAATGACGACGGACCAGCTCAACGTACAGCCGTTTCTGTTCTTCGTTCCGGCGCTTAGCATTTTTGCCGCGGGGCTTGTGTTTCTCAGATTGTTCCCGCTTCTGCTCAAGTTGTTTAATCTGATGTGGAAAAAGATTTTGCCGGTGCCGTTCTATCTGACGCTCACGCAGTTGTCGCGGTCGTCCAAATCGTATTATCCGCTCATGATTTTGCTCATCTTGACGCTGGGCCTCGGGGTGTACAATTCCTCCGCAGCGCGGACGATTGGGCTGAACTCGGAAGAGAGGATCATGTACAAATACGGAACGGACGTCGTCGTCAAGACCGTATGGGATGGCACGCCTGAATTCAAGCCTCCGACTAAGCAAGGCAGCGGTAGCGGCGGAGGCGGCGGCGGAGGTGGCGGAGGTCAGGGAGATCGCCCTACGCCGACGAAGTTTAACTACAACGAGCCTCCGTTCGAGATTTTCCGCACGCTGCCGGGCGTCGAGCACGCGGCGCGCGTGCTGCAGACGAAGAGCAGCTTGACGATCTCCGGCAAGACGGCAGGGCAAGCGACCATCATGGGCATCGACAACGTCGATTTCGCCCGCGTCGGTTGGCTTCGCAAAAATATGTACCAGATCAATCCGTACAAATATCTCGAATGGATGGGGCAAGTGCCGGAGGGAGCTTTCATCTCCTCCAATGTAGCCAAGAAGTTCGACTTGAAGCGGGGAGATACGATCCAGACGGTCATTCAGGAGCAGGCGATCGAGTTTATCATTTTGGATGTTTTGCCTTATTGGCCTAGCCTGTACCCGGACCAAACGCCGTTCCTGATCGCGAATCTAGGCTATATCTACGATCAAGCGCCGCTGATTCCTTATGACGTGTGGCTCAAGATGGATCCGGACGCTAAAGTGCCGGAGATTATCCCGGTGCTTCAGGAGAAAGGAGTCGAGCTCGCGGCGATCAACAGCATGAGATCCGAATTGACGACGCAGAGCAAGCACCCGGCCAGGGGCGGCGTATTCGGAATTCTCAGCCTGGGCTTCCTGGTGACGATTATCGTTTCGTTGTCGGGCTACATTCTGTTCTGGTTCTTTAACTTGTCGCGCAGGGTCGTGCAGATCGGTATTTTGCGCGCCATGGGGCTTTCTCGCAAGCAACTGACGGGCATGCTGCTGCTCGAGCAAATCTTTACCGCCGGCTTGTCGATCGGTCTCGGCATAGGCATCGGTAAGCTTGCGAGCTTGCTGTTCCTGCCTTTCCTGCAGACGACGGACAATTCGACGAATCAGGTTCCTCCGTTCCGCGTCATTTTCGAAGCGACCGACACGAACAGACTGTATATCGTCGTCGGCGTCATGATGACGATCGGCGTGGCGCTTCTCATCACGCACATTAGACGCTTGAAGGTTCATCAGGCCGTCAAGCTGGGAGAGGAGCGGTAAGCAAGCATGATTACATGCGAAGGTCTCGTGAAAATTTACAAGGCCGACGATCTGGAGGTCGTCGCGCTTCAAGGCTTGAACTTATCCGTCAAAGCCGGAGAAATGATGGCGATTATCGGGAACAGCGGAAGCGGGAAGTCGACTTTGCTGAACATTCTCGGCGGGCTTGACCGCCCTTCCGCCGGCCAGGTGCAAGTAGGGCCGTGGAATCTGCTGAAGGTCAACGACGACGATCTCGTCAAGTACAAGCGAGATACGGTCGGCTTCATCTGGCAGAACAACGCCCGCAACCTGCTGCCGTTCCTGAGCGCTCTTGAGAACGTAGAGATGCCGATGATGTTTTCCGGCAAGCTGGACCGAGCTTATGCCAAGCAACTGCTCGAATGGGTCGGCTTGAAGGAACGCATGCATAACAAGCTCCAGCAGCTGTCCGGGGGCGAGCAGCAGCGGGTGGCGATCGCCATCTCGCTGGCGAACCGTCCGCAGCTGTTGCTGGCCGACGAACCGACGGGTTCGGTAGATTCGCGAACGTCCGATATTATCATGGATATTTTCCGCAAGTTTAATCGGGAGCTTGGCTTAACGATCGTAATCGTTACTCACGATTTGTCGCTGGCAAGTAAAGTGGACCGGGTCGTGGCGATCCGCGACGGGCTGACGAGCACCGAGTTCATCAAGAGGAACCCCAACCTGGATCATTCCTTGCCTCTCTCGGGCGGGCGGACGCCGGAAGAAGCGCACGAAGCTTTCGTCGTCGTCGACCGGGTAGGCCGCTTGCAAATTCCGAAAGAATACTTGTCCGCTCTTGCGATCGGCGACAAAGCAACGATGGAGTTCGACGGAGACAAGATTGTCATTACAAAACCCAAATCCTTGGAGGAGGACGAAACCGCATGAACAAACAAGCAGGAAAAACCCGAAAATGGGTGCTCACCGGAATGAGCTTATCTTTACTAGTCCCGATGCTCGCGGCGTGTAATTCGGGGGACAGCGCGAACGATCCGGATAATCGCCGCACGCTGCGCGTCGGCACGATGTACGGCAGCAAATCCGATGAGAGCTGGTTCCGTCAGCAATTCACGGACATGTTCGAGTTCACCCATTCGAACATCGATATCGAAGTCGTGCCCGCGATCGATTATTCGGAAATGCAGTTCGAGGACTATTCGAAGCAACAGGAACCGGTCGACCAAATGGCGAAGCTCAAGGAAATCATGACCGGAAGCGATCCGGTAGACGTCATGATCATCAACGACATGAACATGCTTGGACAGCTCGTGAACGACAATCTTCTGAAGCAGCTCGATCCGATGATCAACGAAGACAAAATCGACGTCAGCGAGTTCGTGCCGACGGTCATCGACGGGATCAAGGAGCAGGGAGACGGTTTTCTGTACGCGCTCGCGCCGACTTTCCAATCCTCCGCTCTCTACTATAATAAGAAGCTGTTTACGAAGCAGGGAGTCGAGTTCCCTCAAGACGGCATGAGCTGGGACGACGTATTCAACCTGGCGAAAAGGATGAAATCGGGAAGCGGCAAGGATGCTATTTTCGGATTCACCTTTAATCAGTGGGGGGCAGGAGACAACTTCTGGGACTTCCAATCGTTCGCCGCGCCTCTTCAGCTCAGGATGTTCGATGAGAAGGGCGAGACGATGACGGTCAACACGCCGCAATGGCAAAACCTCTGGGAGACGATAGCTCAGATGAAGAAGGACCGCGTAACCCCAAGCCAGGAGGATATGAACTACGAGCAGCCTCAGGGAGAGAATTACCGCTATAATCCGTTCCAAGGCCAATTGTTCCTCAACGGTAAAGTGGCCATGACGATCGGGGACTACGGCATGATCAACCAGATCCAGCAAATGAACGACAACAGCGATAAGCTGAAGATGGAGAAGCTGGAGTGGGACGTCGTTACGGTGCCGTACCATGTCGGCAAGGAAGGGTTCGGGGGCAACATCTATTTGAACCAACTGGCCGGTATTAACGCCAACGCGAGGAATTCGGACGACGCTTGGGAATTCGTCAAGTTCATGAACGGCAAAGATTGGGCGAAGCTGAAGTCCCGCAGCACTTACGAGCTGTCCGCGCGCAAAGAATTCGTCAAAGTGCGCGACGGCATGAGCTACAACATCGAGGCGTTCACGAAGATGAAGCCGGCTCCGCTGCAAGGCTCTTCGATCAAGGAACAGGAGCTGTACCGCGAAAAGCCAAATCTGAACTTGATCAACGAGATGGGCTCGATGCTCTTCTCCCAAGTGATGCAGGGAAGCAAGTCCGCCAAGGACGCTCTGGCATTGTGGCAGGAGAAGGGGAACGATCTGCTTCAGAAGATCAAGAACAACCCGAAAGGCAACATCGAAAATCCGTTTGACGGAATCAACACGGACAACGGCGGTGGCGGCGGGGGAGGTATTTCTCTCGAGAAGAGGGCGATTATGGAAGCGGCTGGCGAAGCGGTCACCATCGATTAAGCGAGGAAGTTTGCAGGCGCCTCATCCGTGCGGATGGGGCGTTTGCTTTAAATTTCCCGGGCGACAGATTCAAATCCGCCAAAGCCGAGCATGCTAGGAGCATCCACATCTCTACAAAAGCGGGGGAAGACGCATGAAATGGGTATATTGGTCGAGATTGTACGACAGCAAATTTCAAGCGGGATGTCTCGTTCAACGCATGGAGCACGACAGTTGGGTATTCGGCCTTGAGGCGCCGCAGGAGATCGAAGTATTCCGTTCGAAAAAAGGGAAGTACGGCATTCGGTACATGCCCTAAGCGGCTTGTCGGGCAGATTGCGTTGCTGCATATTGGCAAAGGGACGGTTTTTGTGCTAAGCTGGTGTCCGGAAGGATCGGGCGAAGGAGGAAGCAGCGATGCGAAGAATGCCGTTATCCGCGGAAACAGCCGTTAAACTGGCCGAATACATGAAGGTGCCGTTGGAGCATTTGATGCACATGCCTCAGCATATTTTACTGCAGAAGCTGGGGGAGATGGCGAAGGCGCAAACGGCCGAGGACAAGCAGCATCTGGAAACGGAAGAAAAGAAAAGTGAATAAAAGTATTGACTCTGGGCTATTTTCTATAGTATATTATTACTTGTCGCCAATAAATTCTATAATGCTTTAACGACGCGGGGTGGAGCAGCCCGGTAGCTCGTCGGGCTCATAACCCGAAGGCCGCAGGTTCAAATCCTGCCCCCGCAACCAACACCTTTCTCTGGACCTTTACGGGGGCCTTTAGCTCAGTTGGTTAGAGCGGTCGGCTCATAACCGATTGGTCGGGGGTTCGAGTCCCTCAAGGCCCACCACGGAGTTCGTGGGGCAGCGCTCGTTGACCGATCGTTCTCGGTCGCCAGAGACTCGCATGCCGGGATGGCGGAATTGGCAGACGCACAGGACTTAAAATCCTGCGGTAGGTGACTACCGTACCGGTTCGACCCCGGTTCTCGGCACCATATAGTGAAGATCGAATCCCTTGGTAGGTAAGGGATTTTTTTATTTTAAAATTAATTCTCGGACAGATAAAATCTTAAGGATTGAGCGTCGTTTTCCTGTTGGGGACGGATTGGGGACGAGACTTCGAATCCAAGGAATTGGCAGTGAGTCCACCAGTCTTATCGAGTCATTTTAATATGTGAAAGCGCCTGAAAATAAAACAAAAATTAAAAGTACAAGTGCGACAATTCCACCGACTCTGCTCATAATCAGGTAAGCCTCGCTTGGCTCGGACTCGCCTTTCACCATCCAACCATATCGGAGATACCACCCGAAGGAAGGATAGACGATGTTCAATATCGCCAGTATGATGAAAAGAATAATGAAGACGGCCATATTCATCAGCTCCTTAATATGTAATACGCTAGTGAGATCGTTGATGTTTCGAAGAGAGAGCGATTATTTGCTTAGCGGAATTGACAGACGCACAGGACTTAAAATCCTGCGATAGGTGGCTACTGTTCAGGAGGTGAGATGTAGAAATAAACATTCTTGTCCGAAAAAAAGAAATCTAGACGTAAGGGGGATTGCAACTTGCAACGGCTAAAGACTATAACGGACAGCGATTTTGTGGGTAGCGAACCTGAGTTCATGGAAGTTGTGTCTCGGTACGCTTCGAGAGGTGTTCTGATCAATGACGAACTGAAGGTCGCGATGATGGAGATGTCGAGCGCAAGCCTTTACAAGCTGCCTGGAGGCGGTGTAGAGGAGGGTGAAGAGAGGGAAGCGGCGTTCGTGCGCGAGATAAAGGAAGAAACGGGTTATGATGCTGTTATCATTGAAGCAATTGGATATATCGACGAACACAAA
>NZ_JBEPYQ010000015.1:0-90883 GCF_041641335.1 Cohnella sp.
AACTCCTCGGCATACGCCGTTTGCAGCCAGCCGATCCTAGCCTCCCCTCCTTTGTCTCCGAGCGGTCCCCCGCCTATCGAGGTTACGGCCATTGCGGCCGCAAGCGCCGATAGCGTGATCTTATTGCCAAGCTTCATTTCCTTCACCTCATCTCTAAAATTGAAGAACCGGCATCCGTTCCTTCACGCCCTTGCTTAAGCTGGGACGGCCGACGGAATAGTAGGCGAAGTCCGTTCCGGCAAGGTGCTCCTCCTTGAACAGGTTGCGCCCGTCGATCAGAATGGGCTGCTTCAGCACCCGCTGGAGCCGCGCCAAGTCGACGCCGGCAAACTCGTCCCATTCCGTCAGCACAATCAAAGCGTCCGCTCCCTGCGCCGCTTCCTCCGCCTTATCGCACCATTGAACCCCCTCCTTTCCGAACATCGCCCGAAAGTTGGCCGTCGCGATCGGATCGTACGCTTTCGCCTTCACGCCCCGATCGACCAGATGCCGCATAATTTCGAGCGCAGGCGAATCCCGCACGTCGTCGGTATTCGGCTTAAACGCCAGCCCCCACACGCCGATCGTCTTGCCCGGCAGATCGCCGCCAAAGATCGTCTCCAGCTTGCGGATGACGTTAAATCGCTGATCCTGATTGACCTCCACGACGGAGCGGAGCAGTTTGAACTCGTAATCGACGTGTCCGGCGATCTGGATCAACGCGCGCGTATCCTTCGGAAAACAGGAGCCCCCATAGCCGATGCCCGCCTTCAAAAACGACGGCCCGATCCGCTTGTCGTAGCCCATGCCCTCCGCTACTCTCGTCACGTCCGCGCCGACCTTCTCGCAGATGTTGGCGATCTCGTTGATGAAGGAAATTTTCGTGGCGAGAAACGCGTTCGACGCGTACTTGATCATTTCCGCGCTGCGGATATCGGTCACGACGATCTGCTCGGTCAGCGGCTCGTGCAGCCGGATCATCAAATCTGCGGCGCTGTCGCATTTCGCCCCGACGATGATCCGGTCGGGCTTAAGCGTATCCTCGATCGCCGAGCCTTCGCGCAGAAACTCCGGGAGCGAAACGCTGTCGAAGCGCATGATCGTGCGCGAACGCATCAGCTTGGCCAGGCGCTCGTTCGTGCCGACCGGAACGGTGCTCTTGACGACCACGATTTTGTAGCCGTTCATCGCTTCCGCGATTTCGATCGCCGCCTGGTCGATATAGGCGAGGTTCGCTTCCCCGCTCGGCAACGGCGGCGTGCCGACGGCGATCATAATAATGTCGGAGCTGCGCACCGCGGACGCCAGGTCGGTCGTGAAGACGAGATGGCCCGCGAGCCGGCCTTTGGCGGCCAGTTCCTTGAGGCCCGGCTCGTAGATCGGCACGCCGCCGGAGTTCAGAATGGCGATCTTCTCCGGGTCCTTGTCGACGCAGACGACCTGATGGCCCAATTCCGCGTAGCAAGCCCCCGATACGAGTCCGACGTAGCCGGTGCCGATTATCGTAATGTTCATACGCGCAACTCTCCTCTAATTATGAAGTCGTGCCGAAAGGGGCTGTCCCCTAAGTAAAGTAAGTCGTACCGAACGATTATCGATGTATGATTGATCATGGGCATCTATCTCCTTCCGCTGCTATACGATCCTGAAATCTGAAAGGGTAAACCCGTTAAGAGGTGATTTCAGGAACGTATGAGGCAGTCTCCAGGAGATAGATGCCCACCCTTTTCATCGATCATCTTGTACGCCGTTAATTAGGGGACAGCCCCTCGCGCAGAAGCCCCAGCGCTCCTTCCGCCGCGCAAATCTGCAGAATCTCGTCCCAGTCGAACGCGAGCCGGACGATGTCCTCCTCGATCAGCTCGGACCCGGTCTGCACCTCGATGACATCCAACTCCTCCCCCGCCTCCGCCCTCAGGCTGTGCTTGCAGGTTCGCGGAATCTTCACGACGTCACCCGGCTTCACCGGAAACCTCCTGCCGCCGAGCACCATCTCCCCGCGGCCGGAAGCGATCGTCCACACCTCGTCCCGGAGCTCGTGATACTGATAGCTCAGATTGCGACCGGGCGCGACGCGAATGCGCTTCGTCAGCACCTCCGTCCCGTCCGCATACTTCAAGTAATCGAGCACCCGGTAGCCGCCCCAACGCCGCTCCTCGTACATCGGACGCTGCTCCGAATGCTTCATCACCTCCTTAATCAGCGGGCTGGACGCCTTGTCCGCCACCAGAATTCCGTCCGGGCTGGCCGCGACGACGACGTCGGACAGATTCAGCAGCGTGATCGGAATGTCCAGCTCGTTGACGACGTGCGTATTGCGCGAATCTCCCGCGATCGTTCCATTGCCGGTGAGCGGACTGTCGATCTCCTCGGTCAACGTGTTCCACGTGCCGAGATCCTTCCAATCCCCCTCGTACGGGAGCGCCACGATCTGCCGGCTCCGTTCCACGATCTCGTAGTCGAAGCTGATTTTCGGCAGTCTGCCGTATTGCTTCTGCATCTCGTCGTACTGGATCGGCAGCTCGTAGGCGATCAGGATGTTGATCAGGAAATCGAGCTTAAACGCGAAAACCCCGCAGTTCCAAAGCGCAGCCCGTTCGATCATTGCTGCCGCTTCTTCTAGGCGGGGTTTTTCCTTAAAGCTGCTGACGCCGACGAACGGCTTATCCGGCATCCCTCCGTCCTCCGGCTCGGGCACGATATAGCCGTATTTCTCCGAAGGGAACGTCGGCTTCACGCCCATAAGCGCCAGATCGGCGCCCGATTGCCGCAAGATGGGATCAAGCTCCCTCGTCCTGACAAAAAACGATTCCTCCACATACGGATCGACCGGCATGACGACGACCGTCTCATCCAAACCGACGCCCTTGACCGAGTACAAATAAACGGCGGCCAAGGCGATCGCGGGAAACGTATCCCTCCGCTCCGGCTCGACGACGAGCTCTACCTCGCTGCCGAGCTGGCTCTGGATCATCTCCGTCTGCGACCTCCCGGTCGCGATCACCGCGTCGCCGCGGAGGCCGGCCGCCCCAAGCTGCCTCCATACTCGCTGAACCATCGATTCCCGTTCGCCCCGCTCGTTTTTCAGCACCTTCAAAAACTGCTTCGAGCGCGACTCGTTCGACAGAGGCCAGAGCCGCTTGCCGGAGCCGCCGGACAGAAGAACGATTTTCATCGCATAGCCTCCAATCTTGCGGTAGGAATTCCGCTCGTCCAAGTGTGATAATAGCCGGAATTTTTGCCGTACGAATTGTCGAGCAGGCCGTTGGGCTTGTCCATCAGGCACGACAGGATATGCCCGTGCAGCCTGGACGTTTGCACCCGCCGATACGCGCTGAAGCGCTTGATCGCCTTCTCCACCAAATAATCGCTGTACCTGCCCCAGATCGCATGAAGCGGCAGCGTCCCGCCGCCCCTGGCCATCATTTTCCCGATCATCGCAATCGACTTTCTCTCCACCCTGTTGTACAGGGAGCCCCAGTCCAAATAGTCGCCGTGCGCATCCGCCTCCAGTCGTCCCTGCTCCCCCGTGCGCTCCATGTCGGTGCGGAAAAAGCAGAGCAGCTCCTTGCCCGGGCTGACCGCCGGCCGGATCGGCCACAGTTGGTGCGCCATGTCGGGCGACAAGTAGATGGAGCAGCGATCGAACTTCTTGGCCGCCGTCGCATAAGACGACGGATCGCGGACGAACAGATGGACGTCCCTGTGCCGGTTGAACACGCGCGCCGTCCGGTCGAACTGCTCCTCCTCCCTGTAGAAAATCGTCTGCGGCAAAATGACGATGCGATGAAACGGATACTCGGCCACGATTTTCTCCCGCAGCCTCTGGTGCACCGGATACAGGTCCCCGAAGTTGCCCCCGCCCTGCAGCACGATAATCTGGTCGCCCGGAATGCTCAGCCTGTCCGGAAAGTCGAGCACGCTGTACCGCGCCTTCACGCGAATGCCGTTGTCCCGGAAGAACGCCTCCGCCCCTTTCATAATCAGCAGATCGCCGCCGTTATTGTACACGGGGTAGTCGATGTAGTAGATGCTCGAGCCGGGAGGAATCGCCTGCAAAATCTGGCTAAGCCGCTCCTTCAGCCCGTCCATCGGATGAGCCTTTCGTTCAGTTGGCATGTCCGCTCTCTCCTTTGCTCCGCACTCTCTCTTTAAGCCGCCCGAGCAGAATGATCAGGTCGTTCTTGTCGAACAGCAAGCTGCCCGCCTTGACGCCGAACGCCATTCGCATCGCGACCAGCGTAACGGTCAAACGGATCACGGCCCCGATCAACAGCGCGAGAGCGATACCGTTCAAACCGTACAGCGGGGTGAAAATAAAAAACAAACCGATCGTAGCCGCCAGCGATATCGCCTGTCTGACGAGCACGAGTCCGGGACGTCCCGCCGCGTTAAAAGCCGAAGCGAGAATCCACGAGCCGCCGCCGATAATGCATTCGACGGACAGCAGATAGAAGGCGCCTGCGGCTTCCAGGAACGGTTCGCCGAATAGAAGCCCCATCAGGAACCGTCCGATGAACAAGCTGGGTACGAGCACGATCGCCATGACGAGCAGGGACAGCCGGAACGCCCGTCCGACCGTCTCCACGATTCGGGCCTTATCCAAACCGGTCACCCTCGGGAAAACGACGCTGGAGACGGCGGTCTGCACGACGTTAAAGACGCGGGACAGCGCGTAGACGACGGTGTACAGGCCCAGCTCCTTGGCGGTCAGCATCGAGAGGATGACGAGCTTGTCGAATTGGGAATACAAGGTGCCGAGCAGCTCCACTCCGAACACTTTGCTGCCGTATCCGAACAGCGCCTTGGCGGCCGACGTATTCCGCAGCTTGCGGAACCAATCGATCCGCAGCGCGTCTCTCATGCCGTACAGCGACCAGAGGAGGACGAGCACGCTCGTCCCCAGAAACACGGCCGCGGCGGAGACGAGGCTGAGATGGCCCGCCGTCCACAGCGCGAGCAAGCCGAGCAGATTCAGCAGCGGACCGAACAGCCGCACGCCGTTGTAGACGTTGAAGCGATTCGCGCTCTGTGCCAGGGCGGCTATCAGATTGGCCGCGAGAATCGTCGGCAGCATCAGCGCCGTAAACCAGCGGGCCGCCCGCACGACCGGCTCGGGATAGTCCGCAAGCCAGATCGGAAGCCCCTGCCAGGCGACGAATCCCGCGACGAGGCTGACCGGGATCTGGAAGAGAAAGCCCGCCCGGACAAGCTCGCCCCCGCCGGCGGCTTGCGATTGCTTCAGGTTGTAGATGAGCGAGGTCGGAAGCCCGAAGCCGACCAGTCCCGCTAGCAGCGTCGGCCAGAACAGGATGGCGGACAGCTCGCCCTTGCCGACGACGCCGAACATGCGCGCGGTCACGATCGACGTCAGCGTGGCGATCGCCATCATCAGGAAGTTGGTCGCGCTCGTGCGCAGCATCGTCCGGACGAGTCCGCCGCCCTTCCACGCTCTCCCGGCCGCGAGCTGCTGAGCCATCGGCTTAGCTCCTGCCGCCATAGCGAAGAACGCCGACCAGCGCCCCGTTACGGTAACATACCTTCACGATCTGCCGGATAAATCTTTGATATTGGAAAATCGACAGCAGCGATGTTCCGATCGCCTGGACCATGCGGACGCTATGCTTCAGGACGGCCGTCGCGCCCGCCTCCCGCCGCTTGACCGCGTCGCTTACTCCTTGCCAGAACATCCGCTTCAGAAACCACTTCCTCGTCGTGCGTTCCTTGGCGACTTTATGCCTGACCGAGGCGTAGGGCGTGTAGTAAACTTTGTATTTGGCGCGAAGCCGGGCGATGAGCTCGCTCTCCTCGCTCGACAGCAGATTGCGGCCGACTCTGCCGAGATCCTCGCGGAACGGCTCGATGTCCTCGAATACGCTTCTGCGGAACGCGACGTTCGCGCCGTAAGGAATCGCGGGCGCAGGCATCTCCACGACGACGCCGGAGTAATCGAGAATGGTGAACACCGACCGGTATTCCGTTGGAATCCAGCTCGGCTCCTCCCCTTCCCATAGCGGATCGATTTTGCCTCCGACGCAGCCGATCGCCGGATCGCGCTCGAAGACATCGACGATATGCCGCACCCACTGGCTTCCCGCCAGCGCGTCGTCGTCGAGAAACAGAATCCATTCTCCCTTCGCCTCGCGGATCGCCCGGTTGCGGGCCGTCGACAGCCCCAGCTTCGGCTCGAACACGTAGCGGATTCGCTCGCCGTGCCGCTGCCGCAAGCCGTTGACCGTCTCCGCCGTCCCGTCCGTCGAGCCGTTGTCCACGACGACGATCTCGAGCTCCTTCTTGTCGAAGTCCTGAACCAGCACGCTGCCGATCGCTTCCGCCGTATCCTTCGCCCGGTTGTGCGTGCAGATGGCTACCGTTACCTTCATCGTTCATCCCGCCCTTGATACACGTTTTTGATCCGCTGGGCGATCGCGTCCCATTCGAGCTCGCGCAGCGCCCGGTCGTAATCCGGCGACCTCCCTTCCTTGACGCTTCGCATGGCCGTCTCCATCGCGGCCGCCAAACCGCCGGCGACGCCGGGATCGTAGCGGACGACCATGCCTTCCTCGAAATATTCGTCGATAAAGCCGTTGTCCGGCATGACGATCAGCTTCCTGAAGCTCAGGCCGAGAATCGCGGAGCCCGATGTCGTAATCTCTTTGTAGGGCATCACCATGACATCGGCGGCTCCGATCAGGTCGGCCACCTCTTCGTTGGGGATAAAACGCAAATCCAGAACGAGGCTCGCGATATCCTTCGCGCTGCGAAGGTACGCCTCCATCTCCCGATCCGCCTTGCCTGCGATAATCAGGGAGGAGTTGTCCGTCTTGATCGCGCGATAAGCTTCAATCAGTTCTTCAACGCCCTTGTAGGCTTTGATGGCTCCGAGGAACAGATAGACTTCGGCGTCTTCTCCGATGCCGTACCGCCTCCTGAAGTTCGTGCCGTTCGACGGGTATGCGTCCGCGTAGTGGCCGTGCTTCACGACGGTCAGCTTGCCGGCCGGCACGCCGAATTCCGCCATCGCCTGCCGCTTGGCCGCTTCCGACGCGACGATCAGCCCGGAGCAGAACCGGCAGATCAGCGTTCGCATCGCGCGCTCCATCCGCCGGTATTTCACTTCATGCGGATACAGATTGTGCAGCGTCCAGATCAGCCTCACCCGCTTCGCCTTCAGAACGAGCAGCGTCGCCAGGAGAAGCGCCGACTTGGCGGCGAACAGCAGCGGATTGCGATTCTGGTAGGCGTGGTGCATCCAGTGCACGTGGACGACGTCTCCCGGCTTTGCCCGGGCGACCCGCAGCGCAAGCCTCCCGTGCGTCAGGTCCATCACTTCCACTCCCGCGCCGCACAGCGAATCCGTCAATAGATTGTTATACAAATTCAACTCGCTGTACTTCGGCCACATCCATACTTTCATCTCGTATACGCTCCTTGCTCGCTCCTGCGAATCCACCCCTCCGGCACGGTCAGCTCGCGAATGACCTTGGCCGGAACGCCGCCCGCCAGCACGTTCGCGGGAATGCTCCGCGTCACGACGCTTCCCGCGGCGATCACGCTGCCCGCCCCGATCGTGACTCCGGGCAATACGATGCAGCCTCTGCCGATCCAGACGTTGTCCCCGACGACGATCGGCAGGCTCCCGGAACGGTCGTTCGCGTCCACCGGATGGAAGTTTGCGTCGATCAGATTGACCATCGGGCCGATGATCGTATGGCTGCCGATCCGGATCGAGGCCGTGCAGCCGATGTCCAGCCCGTAATTGCAAAAGACGTTGTCGCCGATCCACAGCCTCGCTCCCTTGCCAACCGAGATGGACGACGGGAACGGCTTGGCATGGAAGGAGACGCTTCGTCCGAGAATGAGCTCTCCTTTGTTCGAGATCGACAGCTTGCCGGCGATCCGGCCCAGACGGCCGGTCGAATCGGCCTTGACCGGGAATACGACGGCGCCCTTCAGCACGGCGAGCAGCTTGCCGACGCGAATCTGACGGAACGGGATACCCATGCGTTACCCCGCCGTCTCCGCCGCGCCGCCCGCGGCCAGCAGCGAACGGTAGGCCGTCTCTACCTTTCTGGCGATCGCGTTCATATTGAACTCGCTCATGACGGCATCGTACCCCCGTTCGGCAAGCTCCTGATAATCGACGGCTTTGCTGTACACGAGCCGGATCGTCCGGTACAGCGCTTCGACGTCCCCGTCCTTGACGATCCAGCCTCCCTTCGTCTCTTCGACGATTTCCGGCGCGCCCCCGGAATCCGATACGATGACCGGCGTGCGCACGAGCATCGACTCGATAATGACTCTTCCGAACGGCTCGTTCCGCGAAAAATTGATCGTCAGATCGCACTCCTTCATCACGTCGAGCGGTCTCGGGCTATAGCCGTAGAAGACGACGTTCTCCTCCAGCCCGTAGTCGCGAACCTTTTGCACCAGCTCGGCATAGTAGCTCTCCGAACCGTCGACGGACGCGTCGCCCACGATCAGCAGCTTCCAGTTGTAGGCTTTGTCGTCGGCAAGCCTCTTGACGGCTTCGATGACGAGATCGTATCTCTTCCATTCCACGATCCGGCCGAACGTCCCGATGACGAGCGTATCGTCCTCCATGAACGCGCGGCTCTTCGGCATTCGCGCCGTCTCCGGATCGACGCCGTTGTAGATGATCGTCTTGTTGCCGCCCTGAACGGAGCTGGCGACGAAGCGCGAAATGCAGATTACCTGATCGAAAAACCGAGGCAGCACCCGATTGAACATGCGCAGATGGGTGTAGTCCCTGTGATGCCAGACGAGCTTGCTGCTTGCCATGAACTTCAGCGGAGCCGCGTACCACGGGGCGCGCCAGCCGTTGGCATGGATGATGTCGATCCGTTTTTTCTTCACGAACGCCCGCATGCGCAGCACGGTGTCCACGTAACCGAAGCCGAGTCTCTTCTTGATGCTGTTGAGCCGCAGCGGAAAAAGCTCGTACTCCGTCCGAATCTCGTGCAAATAAGAGGCGTCGCCGGGACAGAGCAAGTAGATCCGGTATTTGGACGTGTCCAAATAATTGATCAGGTGGATCAGGCTCTGCTCCGCGCCTCCTTTCTTGTCCGCATGGGTCACGAACAAGACGTTCGTTCTGCTCCTGTCCATTCGCATTCCCCCGCTTAGCTTGATAACTTGGCGTTTAACGATTGCAGATACCTTTTGAGAACTTCCTTGTGGTCGTACTGTCCGCGTATAAAATGCTGAGAAGCCTCCAGCAAAGCCTGGGCCTTGGCCGGATCGGCCAGCAGCGTCTTGATATGTCCGAGAAAATGGCGCGGCTCGTCGGCCAGCAGCATATGCTCGCCGTCGATCAGTCCGGTGCCTTCGCACCCGACCGAGGTCGTGACGACCGGCAGCCCGTTCTGGATCGCTTCGATCGTCTTCAGCTTCACGCCCGCTCCGTTGCGCATCGGATTGACGAACAGATAACCGTTCGCGTAGATGTCGTCCAGACTGGCCGGCGTGTCGTGCACTTCCACATTCGTCAGATCGTGCGCCTCTAACCAGCCCAGGCCCTGGTTGCGGCTGTTGCCGGCCAAGACGAACTTGTAGCCCGGCACGTCCAGCAGCCCCGGATGAATGCGGGTCAAATACCATTCGATCGCTTCCCGGTTGTTGGGCATGAACAGCGATCCGACGAACACGACGTGCCGCGTCCGGAACGAGCCGGCCCGGAACGCCTCCCCGTCGACCGGGGGCGGCAGGAACAGGCTTTGGGCCGCCGGATCGAGCGCGCGGAACCGTTCGAACTCCTTGCTGGAGATGAACAGATACTTGTCGATCCTCGTCCGCATCTTCCTTTGCAGCGCCGCGAACTTGCCGCTCTCCATCCGATAGTACAGCTTGTGCAGCAGGCTTGTGGCGCTCCTCGCCAGCGCCTTGAAATAGACCGCCTCGTCGTTGTGCACCCGCAGAATCGCCCTCTCGCGCCTGATCCGCGGATTGTTCAGGATCGGGTACACGTAGTCGCCCTCGAGCAGCACGTAATCGTAATCGTCCGCCAGCGGAATGCGGCCCAGCTCGGCTCTCGACTGAGCCTGCATCGGGACGAGCCGGAGCGCGTCCGCGAGCCTGCTCCTGCGCGGGCAGAGCACGATCTCCTCGACGTAATCGCCGACGGCCTGGATGTCCGCGTCGCCCGGCCGCTGCTTGCCGCATACGACGAGGTGCAGCTTGCAGCCGAGCTCGGCGAGCGCCTTGATCCTTCCCCACGTATCGACTCTGAGGCCGTGGTTCGGAGGATACGGGAAATCGCTGCACACGAGCAATATTTTCATGTCTCCGCCCTCCTTGTCGTGGCATAACTGATAAAAGCGAAAAACAGCCAGATTTCGTATTTGATCTCCAGCGCGACGAACAGCAGGGACAGCAGCACGAAAACCAAGGCGGGGAACAGGATCGAACTGGTCTTCGCCTTCCGCAGCAAACTTGCGGCCAGCAGATAGAAGAAGACGACGGCCGCGATTCCTCCGAACATGACCCATTGGAAAAAGCCCGATTTCACGCCCACGTTGCGGTCCGTACCGGAATACTGCAGCAGCTCCCCCGCGTTGATCTGGCCGATGCCGAACGTATCGTAATAAAACCTCGACATCACGCCGATCGCCCCGTCCACGTACTGATCGAAATACATCAAGTAAGCTCCCGTCCCCACGCCTAGCGGATGATGGGCGACGGTGGCCAGCGCGATGAGAATCGTGCCCATTCTCGTATAGGACGACGTGTAGTTCTCGATGTCGTTGCTCAGCGAGCCCAGCACGCCGGCGGAGAAATGGGAAACGAACAAATACATCGTTCCCGCGGCCGCCAGAAGCAGAAGGAAGTTTCTCTTCTTCCGAAAATCTAGAAATTTCGCCATCGTGACGACGATCGTCAGCAGAGCGACGATCAGGAATCCCTTCGAGCCCGTCACGAACAAATAAAACAGGAAAAAAGCGGCGACGAACCCCATGGACAGCGCCTTGGCCGGTCCGCTCAAATCCCGGGTCAAATAGACGAGAATCGCCGAATAGACGACGACGATCGTGCCGGTCGTGCTGCTCTCCGAGGTGAGCAGCCTGACCCGCCAGTAAGGCTGGCTCCCCGCGTGCAGCGAAGCCAGCGCGTTCGGAATGCTCGCCAGCTCCACGATCATGATCGCCGCCAGCAGAGCGACGACGGCGAAGAAGCAGGCGCAGAGCACGCGCCGGCTGCCGATCTTCGCGAACAGCAGCTGCATATGCCTGACGTAGAGCAAGATCAGCACGAAATAGATCAGCACCTTGATCGCCTTGCCCAGCAGGTTCTCCTGCCCGAAGCTGTAGCTGCCTTGCAGAAATTGCGCCAGCACGTAAGCGACGCTGATAAAGCTCAAATAAACGATAAAAAAGAGCAAATACCGCTGCAGCTTCGATCCGTGCACGACCCGCTTATGCTTGGCCAGCATCGCCGCCTCGCAGACGACGAACAGCGGCAGCAGCAAGACGATCGGTGATCGGCCGATTTCGCCGATAACATGGACTAAAGGAAAATCCTGATAGACGGTCAGAAGCAGCAAAAACACGAGATACAGCGCCCAGAGCATCTGGTTGCCGCCGGTTTTGCCGTCCGCGCCCCCGGGCATCGCCGGATCGTTGCGCATGTTCCATTCACCTGCTCTCCACTCCCGCGCTTACACGTATTTCTTGACGGTTGCGGAATACCGTTCGTCCGGCCCGCTCAGAACCGCGTCGTACAGCCGTTCGATCTGCCGGTTCATGAGGCCGGAATGAAATTTCTCGTTGAAAATGCGCTCGCCGGCCCGCCCCAGCTCCGCCAGCTCTTGCTTGTCCAGCGTTCGCAGAAGATCGGCAAGCTGCTCCTTGCGCCCGAAATCGAACACGTACCCGTTCACGCCGTGCCGAACGATCTCAGGAAGCGCGCCCCGGTTGCTGGCGATGACCGGCTTGCCGTTGCGCAGCGCCTCGATCGCGACGATGCCGAACCCTTCCCAACGGGACGGAACGATCACCGCGTCGCACGCCTTCATGTAACGGTCGATTTCCGAATTTTCCACCCAGCCGAGCCGAATCGCGTTGTCCGGATACCGGTGCTCGCCCTGTTTCAGCACGGAATCGCCGGCCAAGTACAGGTCGATGTGCGACAGCTGCTGCTCGTTAAACACGTCGAGCAGAAGATCCAGCCCTTTCTGCCGGTCGAAACGCCCGACGAAGAGCAGGTTGATCTTGTCCGGCTTAACGGGAAGCGGCGCGGTCTCCGCGGCGGCGGACGCACCCGACACGCCGTTGTATACGACGACCGATTTGCGCTGCGGCAGCCCGACATTCATCGCCATCGCGTATTCGTGCTTCGAGATGTGGATGATGGCGTCCGTGCGCAGGGCCAGGAGCTTCTCCGCCCACGCGAACAGCTTGCGCTTCCAGGACTTCGTGTCCATCAGAAACGCCCAGCCGTGCGAGCAGTACACGACGACGGGACGCTTCCTCCTGAAAAAAAACAACGTTCGCAGAAAAACGCCCGCGAACGTTCCGTGTACGTGCACGATATCCGGCTCAAGCTCGTTGACTTTTTTCCGAATCTCCCTCATCGCTTTAAGAAAATAGGCCGGCTTCCTCCGATAAGGGTACAGAATGAGACGTTCGGGACTGATCTGAAGCGAATGCGGGTTGGAATTATGCTCCGAGGCCATCAAATAAATGTCGTGGCGGCCGGCCTGGTGCTTCAGCACCTCGTTGAGGTGGGTTTCGACGCCGCCCTTCGTGAACTCCGACAGATGAAGGATTTTCGCCATCGTATCGCCTCCGTTGTCTGTTTAGAATGCGTCCCGGGAACCCGCGACGGCTTTGAACGTTCTCAGCATGATTTTGATGTCCAGCCAGAGGCACCTCTTCTCGATGTAGGCGATGTCCAGCTCGACCATTTCCTTAAAGCTGAGGCTGCTCCTCCCGCTTACCTGCCACAATCCCGTGCAGCCCGGCGTGACCGACAGCCGCTTCTTGTCGCGCTCCGTGTATTCCGCCACTTCCCTGGCCAGAGGCGGCCGGGGACCAACGAGCGACATTTCTCCTTTGATCACGTTGATCAACTGCGGCAGCTCGTCGATGCTCGTCTTGCGAATGAACCTGCCGACCCTCGTCACGCGCGGATCTTCCCTCATTTTGAACATGGCGCCGTTGATCTCGTTGCGGTCGAGCAGCTCCTTCAGCTTGTCCTCCGCGTCGGTGTACATCGAGCGAAGCTTGTACATGCGGAAGGGCTTCCCGTCCTTGCCGATTCTCGTCTGGCTGAAAATAACCGGACCTTGCGGGTCCTCCCACTTGATCAGCGCGGCGGCGACGGCCAGCACCGGACTTGCCAGCGCCAATCCCGCCAGCGAACCGAGCAGATCGACGGTCCGCTTCATCGCGGAATAGAGGGAGAACGTTCGCCGCGCCTCCCGCTCCCGCAGGACGTTCGGACGATAATCCATCGCTTCGCTCCGGTAATGCGGACCGATATTCATCAGGTATCTCCCCTTCCCGCAATCAATTGCTGCACCAGCTCGCGTTCCATGATCTCCTCCAGTTCGGTCAACAGTACGTGCCTTAACTCATGATTGCGCAGCGCGAAGTTGATCGTCGTCATGATAAAGCCGATTTTCTCGCCCACGTCGTACCGGACGCCTTGAAAATCGTACGCGTAAACGCCCCGTTCCTCGTTCAGCTTCTGAATCGCGTCGGTCAGCTGAATTTCTCCGCCCGCTCCCCGCTCGTGACGGCCCAAATACTCGAAAATGTCGGGCGTCAGCACGTAACGGCCCATAATCGCCAGGTTGGAGGGAGCTTGTCCTTGCGGCGGCTTCTCCACGAAGCGGTTGACCCGGTACAACTGATCCGTCCTCTCGCCCGGATCGACGATGCCGTAGCGATGCGTCTGATCGACGCCCACCGTCTGTACGCCGATGATCGAACGTCCCGTACGCTCGTACTGCTCGATCAACTGCCGGGTACAGGGAATGTCGGCCTCGACGATGTCGTCCCCGAGCAGCACCGCGAACGGCTCGTCGCCGATGAAATTGCGCGCGCACCATACGGCGTGTCCGAGCCCTTTGGGCTCCTTTTGCCGGATATAGTGCAGATTGACCTGGGAGGATTTGCGGACCTTCTCCAGAATGTCCAGCTTCCCTTTCTCCTCCAGCGTGTGTTCCAGCTCGAACGCGATGTCGAAATGGTCTTCGATCGCCCGTTTGCCTTTGCCGGTGACGACGATAATGTCCTCGACGCCGGATTCGATCGCTTCCTCGACGATATATTGGATGGTCGGCTTATCAACAATGGGAAGCATCTCTTTGGGCATCGCTTTCGTGGCCGGCAAAAAACGGGTGCCTAGACCGGCGGCGGGTATAATCGCTTTTTTCACTCTCTCCATTTTGATCTCACCTATCCTTTTGATTTATGTCTGTGTATTCGACGCCGAATCCGCTTCCCCGAACCTCTTCGTGATCAAAATTGGACTTTTTGAACTTCCTTACCAATCAGGGTTCAAAAAGTTCGATTTTCAGCACCGAGAAGGTTGGATGAAGACCGTTGATGAGGAGCGGAGCGTAGTGGAAGCTACGTGAGTACCGGAAGAACCGGCTGAATTCAAGATTCGACGCCGAATCCGCTTCCCCGAACCTCTTCGTGATCAAAATTGGACTTTTTGAACTTCCTATTAGGGCATCGAACCCTTCCTCACGTCATACCCTTGACGATATACGTCTAAGGTCGGCTGACCCACAGCATGACCGAGTGCCTCCGGTGATAGAGGTGCAGGAGACATTACCTAACGCGCTTGCGATCCGGGCCGGACACCTTCGATCAGGCATCGTTGCGGTCGCCGTAATAGTAGTAATAGGTATCCGAGTGCTTGCGCGGAACGTTATTGAGCACGACGCCGATCAATCTGGCCTTCACGTGGTCCAGCGACGCTTTCGCTCTGAGAGCGACGTCCTTCTTCACCTTGCCCGCTTCGACGACGAGGATGACGCCGTCGCTCTGGGCGGCCGCGATCTGCGCGTCCGTCACGTACATGAGCGGAGGCGTGTCGATAATGACGACGTCGTACCGTTCCCTCGCGGTCTCCAGCAGCGCGGCCATCCGCTTGGAAGCGAGCAATTCCGACGGATTCGGCGGCGTCGGACCGGCGGGAATGATCGCCAGATCGTCGGTGTTCGTCTGCTGGATCACGTCTTCAAGCTCTTTCTGCCGGAACAGGGCGGTCGTGAGGCCGATCCGGTTCGACTTGCCGAACAGCTGATGCTGCGACGGCTTGCGCAGATCCGCGTCGATCAGCAGCACCTTCTTGCTCGTCTGGGCGAACGCGACGGCCAGATTCGCGCACGTCGTGCTCTTGCCTTCCCCCGGCTTGGAGGAGGTGACCATAATGACTTGCAGCGTCTGGTCGATCGCCGAATACTCGACGTTGGTTCTCAGCATCCGGTACCCTTCGGAAATCGGGGATTTAGGATTCGCATCGGTAATGACGCTCCACTTATAACGAGACATGATTTTCCCTCCCGTTCGTCCGCATCTGCACTTTGCCTCCGCCGCGCTCGGCCGCGTCCTTCTCCTTGAACCTCGGAATCGCGGTCAGCACCGGCACTTGGAACAGCGCTTCGATGTCCTCTTCCGTCTTGATCGTGTCGTCCAAATATTCCAGCAGGAAAGCAATGCCGACGCCGAGCATGAGCGACAGAAGGAAGGCGACGGCGACGTTCATTTTCGGATTCGGAGCGACCGGGCCATGCGCTTCCTTCGGATCTGCGAAATCCAGGACGGATACGTTGTCGACCTTCATCAGCTCGGGAACCGATTTCTGAAAGACGACCGCAACCGCGTTTGCCGCCTTGGCCGCCCGCTCGTACGAATGGTCGCGGACGGAGATCGACATGACCTGCGTTTCGTTCACCGAGCTTACGCTGACCTTGCCGATCAGCTCGCCGTAGGACATATTCAGCTCGGGGTAATCCTTGCTGACGCTTTTCATGATGCGCGGCGTCCGTATAATCTCTTTGTAGGTTTTGATGAGGCCGATCGTGGAGTTGATGGAGCCGACGTCGATGCTTGGAAGCAGCGAGCTGCTGTCCTTGTACTGGTTGACGATCAGCTTGGCCGAAGCCTGATACTGCGGCGTGATGAAGTAGTAGGAATAGATGCCGACGCTCAAGCAGACGACGGTCGCGATCAGAGCGATCAGCAGCAGCCTTTTTTTGACGATGAGCCAGTATTGTTTCAATTCCATCTCGTTTCCTCCGTCGCTCTTAATGTTCTCGCGCTCTCCAGGCCTGAAAATTAGTTCAATTAGAATAAGATTAGAATTTTATTATTCAAAACGAGAACTTTTGGGCCAAAATAATCCGGACGAAGCGCCGCTCCATCCGGCCGTCATATTCGATTCGCGAACTCCCGTGCTGCGTTCAGCCCCCGCCGCAAGCCTCGTGGGAGCCGTCCATGCCGGTCGAGTCGGGTTTGTGCCAAGAGGCGTTAATAAATTCCCCGACCGTTCCTCCGTTCAGAACGTGTTCCATCATCGCTTTCGTGTCGGCGTCGATGCCCAGCTTTCCCAGCGTGAGAGAAACCAGCTCGGCCACGTCGATCGTTCCGTCCCCGGGATCGTACCCGGTGTAGGATAGAAGCTCTTCCCACGACCACGCGCTTGCGGAATCGTGACGGCGGCTCAGAGAAGCGTCCCGCGAGAGCATGTCCAAAAACCGCTTCAGCTTCTCTTGCTTCTGCGCCGGATTCGAAACGTTCATCTTCAATCACCTTCGCTTGCCGTAGAAGTTTTGAACTTTTCTCCTCTACCCGTGTAGTCGTCCGAGTCGTCGTTGAGCGGTTACTGCCGCGACTTGTAATTTAGTATGACATAGAAAATAAAATTTCAAGAGGGATTAAAGACATGATGCCGATTAGCCATTCCTGCTCATTTTTGCGGGGCCTTCGCATGGAGGAGTTCGCGTTTTCGGGCGTGCGTGGTGGTCGTTTCAATCCATGGAAGCGCTCTACTCTCCAGAGGTCTATACAGACTTTAGACCCGCGGCCCGGAGACGATCCCGCCACCGTTCGACCTTGTATAATCAGGGATTTCGAATGTCTATGTCGATTGTTCGGACGGCGAGCGGCCGGAGAAGGCGGTTGGAATCGGGGCAAAAGGGGGACTTAGGGCCGTCATTGGAAACAGAGTAGGAAGATAAAACCATTTTACGAAGGGATGCAACGTTTTGACCGCCGATTTCATCGTGAAGATGCAATCGCTTTCAGTTGTGCATGGATCTAAAATATTTGGTCATTTTGCCGATGAACAATATCCTTATTTTGTTTATTCATTAAATATTTTCATATTAAGTCGCCCTGTGTCGACCGTTTCGCTTCGGCGAGTCCCGGTCGCTCGGCCGTCGGATTTGCATCTTCAGCATTAATTTCGGTCCAGTTACCCCCTTCGCCCGGTCAAATAGGAGATCATCCGCCGAAGCGCGTTGTCCCCGGAACGCGATACCACCGGCCGGCTTCCGAAGGGGTTGTTGTCCGCGACGCAGCGCGCATTATACTTGTAGTAGGCTTCCCACGGCTCTCCCTGCCGCGCGCGAATCGCCTCGTACGCCTCGCTCAAACAGAACCCCCTTCGCCCGGTATCGTGGGCGTCCGACGACACGAGATGAACGAGTCCGCTCTCGCACAGTTCCCATGCGGCTCTCTGGATCTGCCTGCCGAATCCGCCCAGCAGCGAATGCGTCGTCATCTGCGCATAGGCGCCGAGCTCGATCAGCTCCACGAGCCGGCCGGGCCGCTTGGCAATTTCCGCGTTGCGCTCGGGATGAGCGATAATCGGCCGAAGGTTCAGGACGCTTAGCTCGTGAAGCAGTTCCTCCATTTGTTTGGGGATATGGGAGAATGGCATTTCGATCAGCACGTAATCGGAACCCGCCAGCGTCAGCAGCTCTCCCCGGTGCCACGCGTCCAGCAGATCGTCGTGCACGCGGATCTCTTGCCCCGCCGCGATCGTGACGGGCACGCCGGCCTCCGCCAACCGTTCGTTGATTCGGGATACGTGTTCCCTGATGGCCGCCGCCGGGTTATCGTAACGCCCGTTCGCGTGGTGAGGCGTTGCGATAATCGTCGAGATGCCGTCCGCGGCGGCGGCCCGGGCCATGCTCAACGTATCGTTCCAGTCCGACGCCCCGTCGTCCAGACCGGGCAAAATATGCGTATGTATATCGATCATTCCGCTCTTCGCTCCCCTCTAAGAGGTTATTCAGTAATCGGACTCAGACCAGCGCATCCCAATCGTACGAACCGACGATCGTCCCCAGGAGCAGCGCGCATGCCAATCCGAGCAGAATCATGACGATCGCGTACACGATTCTCGATAGCGCAAACAACCAAGCGATCAAAGCCCAGACAGCTCCTCCGAACCAGATTAAAACATAGAGGGCGGGAATCTTCCAAGTCCAACCGTAGAACGCGCCGAATAACGAAACATAGAAGGTTACAAAAATGGCGTGAAGCGCAATTAAGGAACCCAGCACGACTCTTCTCGTTCTCCGAACCGCTCTCGCTTCTCTCACGTTGCCCGAAGCCGCATGCCCGGATTCGGGCTTGCGGCGTTCAGCCAACGCAAACCAATAGATCTGCGCATAGGCCGCTGCCAATCCTGCGACGATTCGCCAAGGCGTCTCCGCATGGGCGCCGATCATGGCAGCTGCGACGGTCATGCCTCCTGCGGCTGCGGCGAACGAGCCGGCTGCCCGGCTACGCTTCAAATGCCGGAAAGCTCGGGCAACGATTGCGTGAACCCGGAAGCCGGCACCCGCCGCGGCGCAGGAAATTGCGGACGACAGCAGCCATGCGCCGCCGATCGCCGCGACAAGAAGCCCTAGCGCAACGGCGACGATCCAACCCCGGCCCTCGATTAACGGCTCCAACATCGGTCCGAAAGGATTAAACAGTCTAGGCCTCAACTGGACGAAAGCCTCGCTGCACGCCCATGCGAATGCGGCCAGTAATGCCAGAGCGGCCAACGCGCCCCAAGCATCCGACGAATGGATTGTGCCCTTGATCCTTTTTACGATGACCCATCCCGCCGCTACCGCAGCCCAACTTGCCGCAGAGGTCAGCCACGGATTCAGCGATCCGACCCATAGAGCGACGAGAACCGCAGCGACAGCCAACCATACGACGCCGCCTCCTCTTACAACCGGCAATACAGACGAACGTTCCATCGATTTTCTCCTTTAACCGCAGCTCTATACGGCATTTTGTCCGCTTTTGAAAAAAGAGCGCCCGGAGGCGCTCTTCTTATTTTACATTCGATTACAGTCTTGCTTCCAGCGCTTTCTTCTGTTCTTCGAAGCCCGGCTTGCCGAGCAGCGCGAACATGTTCTTCTTGTACGCTTCGACGCCCGGTTGGTCGAACGGGTTAACGCCGAGCAGGTAGCCGCTGACGCCGCAAGCGATCTCGAAGAAGTAGACCATGTAGCCGAACGTATACGGGCTCATGTCCGGCAGGTTGACGATCAGGTTCGGCACGTTGCCGTCGGTGTGCGCGAGCAGCGTTCCGAGGAACGCCTTCTTGTTGACGAAGTCGAGCGTCTGGCCCGCCAGGAAGTTCAAGCCGTCCAGGTCGTCTTCGCTCTTCTGGATCGTGATCTGCTCGGACACTTCGCCTACCTGGAGCACCGTTTCGAAGATGATCCGATTGCCCTCTTGGATAAACTGCCCCATCGAGTGCAGATCCGTGGAGAAGTCGACGGAAGCCGGGTAGATGCCTTTGTAGTCTTTGCCTTCGCTCTCGCCGTACAGCTGCTTCCACCATTCGGAGACGAAGTGCAGTCCCGGCTCGTAGTTGACGAGAATTTCGACCGTCTTGCCTTTGCGGTACAGCGCGTTGCGGACGGCCGCGTATTGGTACGCCTGGTTCTCGCTCAGGTTCGGGTTGTTATAAGCGGTAGCGGCGTCTTGCGCGCCCTTCATCATCGCTTCGATGTCGATGCCGGCGGTGGCAATCGGCAGCAAGCCGACAGCCGTCAGCACGGAGTAGCGGCCTCCGACGTCGTCCGGGATGACGAACGATTCGTAGCCTTCCTCGGTGGCAAGCACCTTGAGCGCTCCGCGGGCTTTGTCCGTCGTTGCGTAGATGCGCTTGCGGGCTTCTTCTTTACCGTATTGGTTCTCCAGCGCTTCGCGGAAAATGCGGAAAGCGATTGCCGGCTCGGTCGTCGTGCCCGACTTGGAGATGACGTTGATCGACCAGTTTTTGCCTTCGAGCGCTTGCAGCAGGTGCGTGACATAAGTGGAGCTGATGTTGTTTCCTGCGTAGAAAATTTGCGGAGTTTTGCGCTGCTCTTTCGACAACGTATTGTAGAAAGAGTGCTGCAGCATCTCGATCGCGGCGCGCGCACCGAGGTAGGAGCCGCCGATGCCGATGACGATCAGCGCGTCCGAATCGGATTGGATCTTCTTCGCCGCGCTCTGGATGCGGGCGAACTCTTCCTTGTCGTAATCGAACGGCAGATTAATCCAGCCCAGGTAGTCGGACCCCGCTCCCGTTCCGTTATGTAATTGCTCGTGAGCCAGCTTGACGGCCGGCGCCAGATTGTCTATCTCATGTTGACCGACGAATTGCAGTGCTTTGGAATAGTCGAACTGAATGGTTTTGCTCATTGCCATCTCCCTTTCTCTCTCGACCCTGGAAGGTCATGGGTCATGCATATTAGCTATAGGATACTGAATTATTGAACTTCATACAAGCGAACTTCGATGAAGGTTTGATGAAGATTGCCGTGTCCCCGGTTACCGCTTCCTGCTTTGTTCGGACGTCCATGGCTTAATTTCAAAAAGAAACGGCCGACTCCGCTATGCCGGAATCGGCCGTTTCCTTGAACATCACTTCATTCCATGTAATCGGTCAATGACCATGACGGCTTCGGCGCGGGTCGAAGTCGCCTCCGGCCTGAAGTTGCCGCCGCCCGTTCCGTTCATCAGCCCGAGAGAGACGGCCGAGCTTACGGAATCCGAGGCCCAAACGGCCACGTCAGCTTGATCTGCGAATGGGAGACTGGAAATCGCGCTTCCTCTCGTATCCTTGATTAATGCAGCGGCCCTGTCTATCATAACCGCCATTTCCTGGCGAGTAATGACCCCGTTCGGATCGAATCGGGCCGCTGTTTTCCCTTGAATAAGGCCCGCAGCACTCGCTATGGACACGGCATCGAAATACCATGCCTTTTCCGAAACGTCCGCAAAATCGGCTCTCCGGGAATTATCCTTCAAGCCAAGGCTCCGAATGAGCAACGCAGCGAATTCCGCGCGGGTAATAACCTTGCTCGGAGCGAACGCTTCCTCGCTTACTCCTTGCACGATGCCCCTCGCCGCCATTCTGCGAATCGCCGCTTCGGCCCAATGGCCGGCTGGAACGTCGAGATACTGTTTTTTCATTTCCAGTACCGCGTATTTGCTGAAATGGGAAACTTCCGCAACCAAATATCCGTTTACGGGTTCTCCGCCGATATAGTTCAGCGTTCCTTCGTCCGCGATGTAATAGATGGCTGCAAGATCGGCATCGACGGAAGAGTCCACTTTCATTCGAATCGTAATCGGCTTGTCAAGCCGAGATAACGGAACTGCGGTTTTGCCGTCTTTCGATTCCAGAACTAACGAGAGCTCGAAGACGGAGCCCGACGCTTTCCAGTGCGCGTTTCCTTTCGCTTGCTCCTTGGCCAGCAGCGCCTTGACAGACGATTCCGCGAGCGGTTCGATTTCCAGGACCAGCTTCGCTTCGCTCCGCTCGGAAGCAGGCAGCTGCGCCAGCCAATATTCGGCCATTTCTCCGGTGAAACCGATCGCAAGATCGCCGCTTCGGATCAGAATCTGGCGATCCCCCAGCTTTGCCGCGGCGTTCGCCGGAACGACAATCGCGTCCGCCGAAGCCGGTGCCGTCACGATGACGGCCTCTTTCCCTACAGGAGAGGTCAGCTCGGACTCTTGGACCGCATGGGGATTTTTCGGCTTGCCGTTGCCATTCCCGTTACCATTATTTCCATTATTGCCATTGTTGCCGTTATTGCCGTTGTTACCATTGTTACCATTGTTGCCGTTATTTCCGTTACCCGGCGAAGTATCCGTTCTTGCCGGAACAGCGACGGTTAACGGAGCGGTACTCGCTTTCGAACCGTCGGCGGTATTCGTCACTTCCAGTACAAGCGTTACGAGGGTTTCTTTACCCGGAGGCGTTACTTTGCCATCCAACGCGATCACGCTAGTATTGCTCGACGACTCAATGGCGATCTCGAAGCCCGTCGGTACGTTCGGCAGCGTCAGGACAATCGCATCCTTCGCCGGAGCCGCGATCGATGCGATCGCTTTTGCGACTTCTGCAGCGCTGCGCTCTCTTGGGATAATACGGGCGTCTGCCCAGTCTGCATGATCGCTATTCGTCGGATTGTTAACCGGCGTGCCCGCATCGTTCACGACAAGGGTCAGAACGTTAACCCCCGTAATGTCAACTTCGATCGGGATGCCGGCCACCGGGCCGCCGACAGCTTCCAGGGTCGGGCTCTTGTAGAGGGATACCCCGTCTCCAAGTACCTCGAACCACATCGTGCTCGGAGAGTTCAAGACGTTTTTCACGTCGTCGATGCCGATCACTGCCTTGAACAATCCGTACTTGCCTCCCAGCTCGTAGACGATCTCCGAAGTCGCATGGGTTCCGATCCCTTTTTCAAAAGTTTGGCCTTTAATTTTGATTTTGGTGCTGCTGCCGTTGATCGCGCGATCCTTCAGCGGAGGACGCCCCGACCAACCGCTCGTCGCGCTTACCCATTCCATATCGGACAAGTAAGCCGGTTCGTCGGCCGGATCCGGAAGCGTATCCGGGACGATCAAGTAAGCGAACGTAACCGCCGCGCTGTTCTCGTAGCCGTATTTGGCCGCGATCGCTTTGATTTGAGTGGTCGCGGATATTGCGATCGGGCCTGAATACCGCTCGCTCGCGGTAGTAGGGACTGAACCGTCAGTCGTGTAGTAAATTTCAGCGCCCTCCAAGCCGGACTCCATCGTCAAGACGACGGGGCTATCGTAGCGACCGGACGGCATGTTCCCGGTCGGTGCTTCCGCTTTCGGCAGGACGATCGCGTACGTCAAGACGGATACGGCGCTGTCCGCCCAGCCTTCCTTCAGCGCGATGGCTTTGATCGTCGTCGTGCGCGCGATCTCGATCGGACCTTCGTACTTCGTTGCGTTCCGGGTCGGCGTCGTGCCGTCCGTCGTGTAATAGATTTCCGCCCCTTCCGTCGCGGTACTTAACTCGATCGAAATCGGCTCGCTATACGTGCCAGGGTTTCGATCGGCTTGCGGGCCGATGACGGTCTGCGCATTGATCTGATACGAATAAGTCGCAAACTCGCTGTCCAGCATCGTTTCGCTTGCGGCGAATACCTTCAAATCGGCCGTTCGTTGCAGGATAAACGCTCCTGTATAGCGCAGCGAATCCCTCGTTGGCATTGATCCATCCAGCGTATAATAGATTTCCGTGCCCGGAGTCGCCGACGTCAGCTCGATTCTCAACGTCGTATCGTAGCTGCCCGATGGACGATCGCTGGAAGGAACGGCCGCTTTCTCCGCTGTTCCTGTAGCGAGCGCTTCCGCCACGACGGACAATCCGGCTTCCACAGTTGTTACGGCATAGCTGACTTTGACGCCGTTGACTGTTTTATGCTGTGCCGGACGTTCGACTCCGTTCACGCGGATCGTCGGGAAGTTCCCGTAGAAACGCGCTTCCCAAGCCAGCGGCTGCGAGCCTTGTTCATGGCTGAGCTCCGTCTTGGCGTTCCCCGTGTGCGCCACGCCGATCAGGTGGTCCCCAAGAGCTAGATGCTCCACGCGCACATCTGGAACTTCGCCGGCAAGCCTTGGGGCGGTGGCAACCTCATGCTTCGGAGCGTTCGGCTCGATGCCCATCACCCCTTCGATGACGTTGCCTATGATCGTATACGAGATTTCCGGATATTCCCCGTTCGTCAAAGTTCCTCTGCTAGCCTGTTCATGGCGGTAATCCTTCGTTTGCATCAGGAACTTGAGCCATTTCCATCCTTCGTTCACCCGGTTATACGGATAGAAAGTATCCGGCAAGTAGGAATAGGCTTCGATGTTGGCCGGAGAATTCGGCTTATCTAGCGTGGCCCTCGCGGTAGGGTTTGCATATTTCAAGCCGTCTCCGATCTGCTCGGAAATGTAATCCAGATAGTCCGCGTTTTTCTTGCCCGGCTCCGTAATGAGCTTCATCGGCATGAACCAGCTGTTCTCCTTGCCGAAATCGGTATACTTGGTAACATTGTCGACGTTAAGGGCCCGGGCGTAATTCCCGGATTCGTCTCCCGGCTTGACGCTCCACTCTTCGTTAAAGTAGCTCTTCAACGCTTCCGCCCGAGAGAATGCCGCTTCCGCCTCAGTCGCCAGGCCTTTCGCTTTGAGCATGTTCGCGTAAGCCAGGATAGCCTGGTACTGCGAACCGATACCGTCGCCCGCTTCGATGATCGGCTCGTCGCTTCTTTCGTTATAGCTCGCCGCCCCGGAGAAGATCCCTTTTCCGGTTCCTTCCGCGATGCCGTTGCCGTTCGTATCGTGCAACGCGATGTAATCCGTCACGACCTTCGTATAGAAATTCCACAGGTCGGGATCGTTGATATAGGCGTCGTTGCCGGTCCACAAATATTGTTTGTAGGCTTTCTCTACGAGCTCGAACTGAGCCGGTACTTCCCGCACGAAGTTCGTATCGCTTCTCCAGTCGATCGTATAATTCGAACCGTCGAAGTTATAGGCCCACAAGGTGTACCATTTCCTCGCCTCGGTCATCCCTTTGGCGAAAGTCCGGAACATGCTCAGGTTCTCGTTCTCAAGGCCGATCATATGAGCGCCCGGCGCCTGATGAACGAAGTCCCGGCTGTAGAATGCCGTCCGATGCTTGTATCCCGCCCAGTACGAAGGAATATATTCGAACGGTCCCGGTTGGCCTCCTCCGTTATTGACGTTGACCGGCCCTTTCTTGCCCGTCTGCACGAAGCTTAACGCCTGCCCCGTGGCCCATGCGAACGTATCGTTCAATAACGCGTTGGAGGATTGCAGCGTAATTCTGTTTTCCTTAGCGGGAACGACAACGCTCAGGTTTCCGGTCGAAGCCTTCGTGCCGTCGGAAGTCCGGGTCACTTCGAGAACCAGATTCACCGTCGTGCTCGCGGACGGAGGTACGATCGTACCGTCCAAAGCGATGACGTCCGGTTTGTCCGAGCTCTTAACGGCTACCGTGAATCCGGCCGGCACGGCAGGCAAGACCAGCCGGACGGCATTCGCAGCCGGAGCCGCAATTGTTGTCAGACCTTGGGCGACGACTTCCGCCGTATCGGTAGGAAGCTGGATCTGATAAGCGAAAGAAGCGAAATCGCTAGATTTCATGCCCTCTTTGACGGCGATCGCCCGGATGACGGTGATACCCTGGGGCAGTTGGATGGGCCCCGTATACAGCGTGCTCGCCTCGTTTGGCTCGGCCCCGCCGATCGTATAACGGATCGAAGCCCCCGGAGTATCCGTTGAAAGCGTCACCGTCTTGGCTTCGTAATACGTCTTGGACAGGACGTCGGCCTTCGGCGCGGCAACCTGCGGCAGCTCGACGCGGACGACCGAAGTTCGGCTATGACGTCCGTCCGACGTCGTTGCGGTGATCAGCGTCTGCCCTTCCGTAACGGCCGTTACGATGCCGTTCGAATCGACCGTCGCGATCGAAGGATCGACAGATGTCCATACGATGTCCCGGTTAACCGCGTTCAAAGGCTGGACCGTTGCGTTGAGGCGGATCGTCTCACTCGCCCGCAAGTCGACATGCTCCTTGTCAAGCGCAACTCCTGTGACGGCGTTCACGTCCGTTCCCGCAGGAACGATCGAGACTCCGCTGTCCGCCGCGAGTGTCAACGCCAGTTTGCCGTCAGCGACAGCAACGTTGCTTTGTTCCGCGACAAGACCGGCCACCGTCAGCTTGTAAATGTCCACGCTCGTAACGCCCGACCACTCGTCGGGGAGCGACCATACTTTCGATGCGTAACCCGCTTTACTGTAGGCAATGATCTCTTTGTCCGTTCCGGACCACAGCGCTGGGAGGAACACGTCGTCTCCGCTTCGCAGCACTTTGTCTCCTTGCTTAATCGTGACTTTGTCCCCGTCCATGTAGCTCTGGACGCCGCCGGAAAAACGTACCGTCATTCCGTCGTCCGACAGCCGCTCCAATCGATTCAAGTAATACCAAGGGAGCGTATTCAGCGCGAAGTCTTGCAGAAAGCCGTTCAAAGCGGTCAGATTGTTCTCCTTAACCCGGCCTTCTCCGAGCATCGAGAACCCGTAGCGGGCGTCTTGCCCGTCGCCCCCGGTGTAGAGGCTGGCCGGAACGTTAAGCGACCATTCTCTGGATGCGGCGATGCCCCGGAAGTGCCAGGCCATCGGCTGCAGGCCGACGAACGTCTCCGCAATGCCCTCCGCGTTCCGATAGCTATCGACGAATTCAGATGTCAGGTCGAAGCCTTGATCGCGCCAATATTGGTAGATCTTACGCATCGTTTTCACTTCGTCGGCATTCGTATACCCTTCTCGCGCCTGATGCCATCCGCTCAGCTTCAGGTTTTTGCCGGTCGGATTGGTCGAGCTTGGAATCACGAGATGGAAGGCGTCCGAGTGAATCGTCCGTCCATCCTTCAGCGGAGGAAGCATCTTGATCAGATCCTGGATCCGCTGCTGCAGCAGCCCGGAGTTCCAATCGCGATAATACGAGATCGCGTAGCTTCCGCCGTAGATCGTATAATCGCCTTCTTTCACGACGTTACCGTTGTACGTACCGGCATCCGCCGCTCCGACCTTGCCGATCAGATCGGCTGCGACGTACGTATCCCACAGCGGACTGTCCGGGAACGCGGTCGTCATGTTCAGATGCAGGCTGATCGTCGTGTTGTACTTCTTCGCCTCTTCCATCAGCCAGATCAGGCTATCCTCGGCCGTCGCGTCTTGAGGCCTTTTCAGCCCCTTGTTGACTTCGCTCCAAGCCGGATACTTCGAATCGTGGCCTTCGAACTGCCAGCCGACTAGGTAGACGATCTTCGGAATGCCCCGCGTAAGGCTGTCGATTTTCTTTGTCGCCTCTAGCGCCTGATCGAGCGTCAAGCTGACGGCGCCGTCCCGGGCGAGAAAATACTTCATGACGAGCGTCTTGCTGTAATCGATATAGAACGGACGAACGATGACGTTCATCGTATCTTCCTTCGTTTTGCCGTCGGCGGTCACCTTCGCTTTGACCTTCGCCACGCCGCCCACCCATTGGCCGGAAGGGTCTTTAACCGGATGCACGATACCGCTCGCGTCGACAGTGGCGACTTCGGCTTCGCTGCTCTTGTAGGTCGATTCAATCGTATATTCAACCTGTACGCCCGGATCGTTCAGATTGACTTCGCTTCCGTCTCCGTTCACGGCTTTGACCAATAACCGTGCAACCTCTCCCGGATTCAAGAGCGGATTGATTTCGATTTTGTCGGCGGAGAGCTCCACCGTTTTCAGCCCCGGATCCAGCAGCGTAAAATGAACCGAATAGGTCGTAGAGCGTTCTCCCTTAGTTATCGTTATCGTTGTCGTTCCGGGCAGCGAGTCCGCGGGAACGATCTGAACGGACGCTTCCGGATCCTCCTGCACGACCGTTACTGTCGGGACAACCGTCGTTCCCGTCGGCAGCTCGACGTCGTACTCCTTCACTCCCCGAAGGAATCCCGCCAAAGGCGCCCCATTCACGGAGATCCCGCTGAGCAGCGTTCCTGTAGGCTCCGCCTTCTCCAAACGCGCGTCGGCCCAGTTCCCCCAGTCGCTGTTGTTTGTATCGTTGGCGTCCGTAACCGTAAGCTCCAGGGAGTTGACGCCCTCCACCGGGATGTCGATCTTCTGAACGTCTGGATGCTCGTTCGACATGACCCCGCTGTAATAACAAACCCGTCCGTCGCATTTGACGAAAAATTCAACCGACGATTGCGGCGTATCCGCTCGGCCGATGCCGACATCGGCCTTGAACCGGCTGTACTGGCCATTCAAGTCGTACCGGATGACGGAGTTGGCGTGCGTGCCCAAGCCTTTCGCATACGTCTTGCCCATCATCGTCATCGGGCCGCCGCCAATGTTCAAATCCTTCTGGACCGTTTTCCATCCGCTTGTCGCGGAAGTCCAGGAGAGATCGCTTAAATAGACGACGTTTTTCAGCTTAAAGGCGATTTTGTAGATCGACGTTTCCGTCCCGTTCGCGACCGTAATTATCGTTGTTCCGGGCACGGAGGCAGCCGGCTGAACCGTCACTACAGCGTTGGGATCCAGCGCCGTCGCGGTCACTGTTGGCACCGGTCCGCCTTCTTCGACTTCAACTGCGTAATCGAATACGTCCTGGGCGAATCCGGAGATCGGAACGTCGTCGATCCGAAGCTCGGACAGCATGGATGCGGCCGTTCGGACTTGAATCAGCCGTGCGTCGGCCCAGTTCGCCCAGTCGTTCGAGATGCCGTCGCCGGAGTCGGTCGCGAGCAACCGAAGCGTCTGTACGCCGGCGACCGGGATATCGATCGGCGCCGACGGGTTGCTTGCCGTCAGCTTGCCGCTGTTGAACAGCTCCGTGTTGTCGCCGTAGACGGCGAAGGTCACGCTTCCGGCGGATTTGGAAGCGTCCAGTCCGGCGATCGCCTGAAATCGGGAATATCCGCCCCCAAGCGAGTAAACGATCTCCGAATTCGCGTGCGTGCCAAGCCCTTTGGCGTACGTCGCTCCTCCGACGAGCCTGATCGACCCGGAGTTCACGTTTTTGTCCTTCTGAACGGGATGCTTATCCCATCCGGACGTCGCCGAAATCCAGTTCAGATCGCTCAAATAAACGGCTGTTTCCGTTCCCGCCGCTTTGGCTCCGGGAACCCCCGACAGGCCCCCCGGAAGCAGAAGTGCGAAAGTCAGGATTAACGCTAGCCACTTCTTCATACGACACTCTCCTCACCAATGAATGTAAGCCTTAATAATTGTAAGCGTTTTCCTTGAAGGGGCCACAAAACTCTCAGCCAGTCGAATACCGCGAAATCGGCAATTTCCCTGCCTATTCACGGTCCGACCGGCCTTGTCTCTCGAAAGAGGCCGCTTAGCCCTTGACCGCCCCGTCCGCCATCCCTTTAATGAAATACTTTTGCAGGAACAAGTACGTTAACGTCATCGGCAGCATCGCGATGAGGCAGCCCGCCGCGACCCAGTTGATGTTGCTATGGTACTGCGTAATAAATCCGGACAATGCGACGGGAATCGTCTGCACGCTCGGTTTCTGCAGGAAAAACACCGAGAACTGATAATCGTTCCAGATCTGCACGCCCAGCACGATGACGAGCGTCGCAACGATCGGCTTCAGAAGCGGCATCACGATCCGGAAGAAGATCGAGAACCGACTGCAGCCGTCGATAAGCGCCGCTTCGTCCAGCTCCTTCGGAACGGTGCCCATGAACCCCGTCATCAGGAAGATCGAGAGCGGAAGCGCGAATGTCACCTGAACCAGGATAACAGCCCAGTATTGATTCATTCCTCCGATGTCGACCATGAATTTGTACAGAGGAACGAGAATCGTCAAGCCCGGCACGATCAAACAGGAAATGCTGAGCATGTAGATAAAATTGTTCCAGCGCGTCCGGTGACGGGCAAGAGGGTACGCGGCGAACGAGCCGATCAATACGACTAGCACAATCGCTCCGATCGTTATGATCAAGTTGCTCGACAGCGCCCGCGACAAGTGAGCCTCCGTCCATGCGCTTGCGAAGTTGTCGAAGGAAAAAGCCTCCGAAGGTCGCCACTTGCTGCTCGTATCGGTGATTGGTTTGAAAGAAAGATTGAGCAGCAAATAAAATGGCACGAGATGGAGGGCTACGATCGCCGCCAGAAGCAGGCGGCCGGCGATTCGGCTCATGCCCGCACCTCTCTTCTCCGCAGCCCGAACAGGACGAACAGACTGATGAAGCAGATGACGAGGAACATTACGTTGCCTAGCGCCGCCGCGTAACCTGCGTCCTGTCTAGCAAAGTACAGATTGTACATCATCGTGGACAGCGACTGCGAGGCGTAACCGGGACCGCCGTTCGTGAGCGCTACGATCACGTCGAACAGCTTCAGGCCGCCGATGATATTTAGCACGACGTTGACGGTGATCGCCGGAGCGAGCAAGGGCCACGTCACGTTGGCGAATTGCGACAGCCAGCCTGCCCCTTCGATCTGCGCGGCCTCGTAATACTCCTTGGAGATCGATTGCAGCCCCCCAAGGTAGATGATCATTGCAATCCCCATATACTGGTAGGTGTTGATGAATGTAATGATCCAGACCGCCCGGGGACCGTTCGCCAGCCAATCTACGGGCTCCTTGCCGAGCAAGACGACCAGGTCGTTTAACGCCCCTCCGTCGTACTGAAACATGAAGTAGAAAATATATCCCATAATGAGCGGGCTAATGATAACCGGCATGTACACGATCGTCCGGACGAATCCCAGGCCGCGAATTTTCCGATCCAGGAACAAAGCGTAGGCTAGGCCAAGCAGATTTTGCAGCAGCGTGCTCCCTAGTCCATAGATCAATGTGTTCTTGAAAGTCGTAATAATTTTCTTATCCTGGAACATCAGCTCGTACTTTTTCCAGCCAATCCAAGCATAATCCTGGGAATACCCGTTCCAGTTCGTAAAAGAGATTTGGACCCCTTTGGCGAGCGGGTACAGGATAAATACGCCGAACAGAACCAAAGCCGGCAAATACATCAGATTCAAGGCAGAAGCCGATTGAAAATACTTGCGGACGAAACCTTGATTCGCCGCCGTTTTCGTTGCGGTACGTTCTATTGCGGGTGATGACGGCATGGTTCCTTCTCCTCCAATCCCTGTCTCATCGTCTTTAAGTCCGAGGTCGGCCGCCGGCAGCTGTAAAGCCGCATCGGGGACGGCCCCGGACCTCCTCCGATTACTGGGCTGAACGCAAGCGCTCGTATTCCAGTTTCATATTTTCGGAATACTCGCGAACGGTGATTCCGCCGGCCAGCAGGTCTTGGCCGTTCTTGCACATGACGTCCCACATTCCGTTAGGCAGGTAGACGCGATCGAAATAAGGAATGACGCGCAGGTCTTTGTACTGTTCGAAATCGTCGGTTAACTCTCCAGCGTCGATGGTGACGCCTTTGAGACCCGGTGGCAAAATTTGCGACGTTGCGACCTTCGCAACGTTTTCCGGCTTGGCGTAGAAAGCGACAAACTTCTTGGCCGCTTCGAGGTTCGGAGAATCTTTCCAGACCCCCCAGGTTGATTTCTCACCGCCGGCCAGCGTAGGCTGGTCGCCCGCCGCGATGGACGGAATCGGCATCAGGCCGCCCTTGAGGTTCGGGTTGATTTTCTTCGCTTCGTCAATCAGATAAGGTCCGTAAATCCCGAAAGCGGCTTTACCTTCAGCAAACGCTTTCGCGGAATCCGTATACTTGGCGGTCAGAACGTCTTTGTTCAAATACCCTCTCGTCTGCATATCAAGGAACATTTGCGGCAGCTTGTCGAATTGAGCCCAATCGAACGTGCCATCCAGGAACTGGCTCGCATTGTTTTTCTCCGCGCTGATGAATGCCGGAGTAGCGAAGAAATCGAAAAATTGTCCGATCGGCCAGGAGTCGGCTCCGCCGATATGGAAAGCCGTGACTTCCCCGTTGCTCTTCGTCTTGATCGTTTCGGCCGCTTGAATCATTTCATCCCAAGTTTTAGGAACCGCAATGCCGAACTTCTCCAGCACATCTGCATTGTAAACTGGACCGGATTTGTCCTGATCCATCGGGAGAACGTACACTTTGCCGGATTCGTCGGTTACTGCCGGCTTAATCGCCTCGTCGATCTGGCTTACCCAAGCTTCGTCTTTCAGATCCGCCAAATAATCGGCATAGCGAATTTTCGACCATCCGTGAGTGGAGAAGACGTCCGGCATTGCGTTAGACGCCATTTTAACTTTCATAATGTTCTCGTACTCCGCTCCCGGAGCGGAAAATTCGACATTAATATCCGGATTTTCCTGCTCGAAAGCCCTTGCAATATCCTCCAGCACTTTGGCTTGCTGATCGTTGATGTTCGTCATGACGTTCAGCGTGACCGGCTTGCCGCTTCCTGTTTCCGCGGATGCCGATTCACTCGGAGAAGCGCTTGGCGATTCGGCTACGGATGCGCTCGGCGATGAAGAAGCCGAACCGTTACCGTTGTTCGACCCGCAAGCCGCGAGTGCCGAAGTGAGCATCAGAGAGCCGGCGAGCAAAAGCAGTTTCGTTTTTTTCATGTCCATCCCCCTATGTGGTCGGTGTGTTGTAGGATTCTCTCCTTACGAACCTTATCATAAATCGTTCGGCCCCTCTTCGACATGATGCAAATCTACAATGAAAGCGCTCTTTTCTACACTAGTCCGAATATACGTTGACCCTTGCAGCGGATCGGGCTATGTTTATTAAATAAGAAAGGAAGATTCCTATGAGGCTTTTTCAGACGTTGAGATTTAAACTTACGCTTCTTTATTTGCTGTTCATCGTGGTGCCTTTCGTCATTTCGGCATTCGCGCTGCCTTACTATATTCAAGGATTGCTATCGAAAGAGACGCAGACGTTGACAAGCGGAACTTTGAATGCGCTTTCTCGAAATATCGAAACTTATTTAGACGATCTGGACCGCCTGTCCACCTCTCCTTACCTGAGCGACGATGTCATGACCGCGCTGAAAATCAAAGCCAATAATCGATACGAGACGGCGAATGCCTACATTCGTTTGGAGACGGATCGAGCCTTGACCGGAACGCTGCCGAACTACTTGATTAACACGCGTCCGGACATTCTGAGCACGATCATCATTCCGAACGATGGGCGTCCGTACTTGACGAGCAAGTACAGTCAGTTCGACCTCGTGAACGATTTTCCTTTTCAACAGGAAGAGTGGTTTCAGGCCGCGGTGGAGGCGAACGGCAACGCTGTATTTACCAGCTTGCACGCGCAGAACTACTTGTCGAACTCGAAGGCGCCGCAGGTGTTCTCCGTCGCCCGGCTGATCAGGGACCCTGACACGAGAAAACCTCTGGCTGTCATCGTTGCGGATGCCGACAAAAAGATTTTGGAGAAAATCGCCAAGGACATCGCGTTTAACGTCTCTTCCACCGTCGTGATTCTCGACCAGAACCAACAGGTGCTGTATGCCAACAACTCGTTGCCGGATGAACTGCGCGCGGGGCTCGCCAGCTTCAAGCACGGCGACAGTTATTCAAGCGCTGCCTTTACGGGGATTTCGCGCTCGATCGCCCCTGCGGATTGGAAAATCGTCGTATTCTTGTCCAATGAAGAACTCAATTCCAAAGTTCGCTGGATTTATGTCATCGCATTGCTGCTGTCTGCCGGGGCTCTGCTCGTTACACTGGGCGTTTTCCTCTATTTCTCCCGTTGGATCGTCAAGCCGTTCAAAAAAATGAACTCCATCATGAACAAAGTGAAAAAAGGAGATATGTCCGAAAGGTTTCTTGCAAGAGGACGGGACGAGATCGCCCAGCTTGGCATTTCCTTGAACAACATGATTTCCCGGCTTGACGAATTGATCAACCAGGAACTAAGAATGAAGATCGCCCAGAACAACGCGGAGTATCGGGCGCTGCAATCGCAGATTCAGCCCCATTTTCTATACAACACGCTAAACGGCTTCATCGGCTTGAATCGGGAAGGCAAAAGCAAAGAACTGGAGAAGGCGATTCTGTCACTTAGTTCGATGATGCGCTACAGTCTGGAGGAAAACCAGCAGTCGACAATCGAGAGGGAATTCCGGTTTCTCGAAAGATACGGCGTTCTGCAGCAGCTCCGCTTCCAGGAGAAACTCTCCGTACGCATCGAATACGACGAATCGCTGGCCACCCTCTCAATTCCGAAAATGCTGATCCAGCCGCTTGTCGAGAACGCGATCATTCATGGCGTCGAGCCCGACGATAAGTACAATCACATCGAGGTTACCGCGCAATCGACCGTCAAAGACGGCCTCCGCATCGCCCGTATTTCGGTCCGGGATGACGGCGTAGGTTTCGATACCGGGGCCGGATCCGCTTCGTCCCGGATCGGCCTCAGCAATGTCGAGGCACGTTTGAAAATGCATTACCCGTACGCTGCGTTCAGGCTGGAAAGCTGTCCCGGACAGGGCACTGCCGCCATCATCGAGATTCCTCTAGGAGAGTGAAAAGAATGAACGTCATTCTCGCCGACGACGAAAGATTGATCCGTTCAAGCTTAAGAAGCATGCTGGAAGAATTGCCGCTTCCGATTCGAATCGTGGGCGAAGCCCGTAATGGAGAAGAATTGCTAGAACTGGCGCGGACAACATCGCCGGACTTGATTTTTGTTGATATCCGCATGCCGAAGATGGACGGCCTGGAAGCGATACGCCAAGGCAAAGCGCATGCCTCGGGCGCAAGCTGGGTGATCCTGACCGGCTTTTCCGAATTCAAATACGCCCAGGAGGCCATTCGTTTGGGCGCGAGCCGCTACCTGCTAAAGCCCGCCGATCCCGAGGAAGTGGAGAAGTGCGTACTTGAGGCGATCGAAGAACAAAATAAATCCGCTTATTACTTGAACTACGAGTTCGAGCATTGGATGACCATGCGCTTTCGCCTCTTGGGATCACAGAAGGTCGCGGATGCTGCAGGCTTCGACGCTTACCGTTTGTCCGGAACGACTCTGTACCTCTGCAATCCCGATTCGAAGCCGAACGAGATAGACGTTCTCCAACGATTGGCTGCGGATATACAGCAGTCAATAGCGAAGAAGACGGAATTCAAAGAGGTTCGAAGCGCAATCGTCAGTCCGGAGCCCGATTCGCTCTCTATCTATTGGGCCATGTCCCGCGAGCGTAATGGCTATGAAACGCTGTTCGAGGCTATTGAACGGCAAGCGTATTCCGTCTTAAGTCGCAATTCCAATCTTGCCGTCCATGTCGCGAAAACCGGAGTATGCGAGGATTTATCCGCATTGCTTAGGAGAACCGAGGAGCTGCGGGCACTGTCCCCGCTGCGCGCGTTTTTTCCGTTTCACGATCCGTTGACAGCCCTTCAGCTTCGAGCCGAGGGCGATAAGCCAGATAGACTGTACGTCGCTGAGGGCCTTGAGCAATTGATCAATCTGTTTCGATCAAAAGATTATGTAAGCTATCTGCAGAAAGTCGCCGCCCTGAAAAAGCTGAATTGCGATTCGTTCTTTCGGGATGTCGTCCCGTTTCGTCATGCTTGCCGCTATTTGGCCGAATCCATCGGCTCCGAGGTGCGGGCGGACATGTCCCCGACTCAATGGTTCCATTGTCTTCACAATCAAGGAGACAAGCTGCTGTCCGAGTCCGGAACTTCAATGCAGACAGATAAGACGGACGTCATTCAGAAAGTGGCCGATTTCGTCGATAAGCGTTATATGGAAGATATTGCGATTGGAACCTTGGCTGGAGAATTTAACGTGACGCCAAACTATTTAAGCACGCTGTTCCGTAAACGGCATGGCGTTACTTTTGTAAAATATTTAACGAATACGCGCATGCTGAAAGCGAAGGAGCTGCTGTTGACGAAGTCCGGCATCAAGGTGCACGAGGTCGCCCAAGCGGTCGGCTATTTCAGCACCCGGCATTTCACGAAGCTTTTTCATGAGCATTACGGCTGCTATCCGTCCGAAATCCGCGAAAGAGTCGGTCAAGGAAAGGAAATGAGTTAAAAAAGGCTTCTCCAACATGCATTGGAACAGCCCTAGCGAGATCCATGAGGTTCAACAACGGTTCATTGCAGCGCAATTTGCCGCAAACTGCGGTCCAGCTCCTTCATCCGGTCGGCCGGGTGAGGAACGGGAAGCGCTTCGTTAACGATGCTGAGAGAATAAGAAGAAGCTCTGGCCGCCTGCTTCTTATCGCTCAACTGTGGAAAAAACTCCAAAATGGCCGCGCGGCATTCCTGCCGCGCCAGCATTCCGCCCATAGCCACATCGATGCCATAGCGGCCCGTGTCTCGCGCCTTCGGAACGGAATTGTCCTCATCGGACGAGAAATCTCCCAGCACCTCGCGCAGCCATCCGACGCTGAGCGCAAACCATTCGGCGAATCGCAAGTTAACGTTCGAGCGGTAGCCGCCCGACGTATGCGCCTTTGCCAGCGATAGGCCGTGGCCGCCGTTTTGGAAAATATGCGCCTCGAACGGAATGCCCATCTCGTCCATCGCCGCGATTCGCTCCGGATCCACGCCCCACTCTGCGCCCCTCTTGCGGATGACACTAAGCGCCTCCTCCGCGTCAAACAGCGGTTCGGGAAACTCGGTTCGCACGGAATAGCGCAGCACGAACGCTTGATAGCCTTCCGCCAAATATGCCATGGCGACCGGCTCGGCTTCGCGGTCAGAGAGGCCTCGATAGCCCCCGCCCGGAAACACGAGCACCGCCGGCCGAAGAACCGCGTTGCGCAGCTCCGACGAAGGGTCCAGCAAATAGGCCGTCAACTCGACTTCCGGGCGACCGCGAAGAGAGATCGTTTCCGTTCTCATTTGCGCGGCGGCATCAGCCATGCGTGGGCGGGATCGTTGTGGAATTTCCATGTGCGAACCGGCCCGGCCATTACGTTCAAGTAGTACACCTCGTAGCCGGGAGGCGCAGATACCGGATGATACCCCTTCGGTACAAGCACAACCTCGCCGTCGCGCACGGCCAACGTCTCGTTCAGCGCCAAATCGTCGGTGTAGACGCGCTGCACGGCAAAGCCCTGCTCGGGCTGCACATGGTAGTAGTACGTCTCCTCCAGCAGCGATTCATCCGGCAGCGCGTCGCGGTCGTGCTTGTGCGGCGGATAGCTGGACCAGTGACCGTCCGGAGTAAACACCTCTACGACAAGCAGGCTGTCGGCCGCTTCCGACTCGGGCAATATATGATGAATCAGCCGCTCGGTAGAGCCGCTGCCGCGAAGCTCTACTCCGACATCGACAGGCTCGATGAGTCGAGCGGGAAGACGCGTCGTACCGGGTGCGAGGCATACGGCCAGCTCCAGCTCCGTCAAAGCCGTAACTTCGTACGTATCGTCTGCGGGCACATACACGGAATACGGCGGTATTTTCTCGAATACGCTCATCCGCTGCCCGATGCCTACCCAGATCTCACGATTTGTCCTAACGTCCGCTCTGCCGCTCAGCAGAACGAGGCAAGCCTCGTTGTCGCCCGTACTCCGGCTCAGCGTCTGACCCGGCAGCAGGCGAAACACCTCGAACCCGACATATTTCCAGCCCGCCGAAGCCGGGGTGACGGCCAGGACGCGTCCGTGCGCATCAGGCGTAGACTCCGGCGTTACGATCAGCTTGCTCAATCGACATTCCCTCCCCGATCCTGTGCGACGGCTCCCAATCTTACCATCGAGCGGTCACCATTTTCTTCCGCGTGTAAAACTCTACCCCGTCAGGCCCGTTGGCATGAAGATCGCCGTAGAACGACTTTTTCCAGCCCGAGAACGGGAAAAACGCCATAGGAGCGGGAACGCCGACGTTAATGCCAAGCATGCCGGCGTCGATCGTCTCGCGGAATTGCCTTACGTGGCTTCCGTTTACGGTGAACAGACAAGCGCCGTTGGCGAAATCCGAGCCGTTAGCGATCTCGATGGCCTGATCCAGCGACTCCGCCCGCATGACCGACAAAACCGGAGCAAAAATTTCATCGCGCCAGATGCTCATCTCGCTCTTGACGTCATCGAAAATCGTCGGACCGACAAAATAGCCCTCTCCGCCAGCAGCGGCGTCCTCGCGTCCGTCCCGCAGCAGCTTAGCCCCTTCGCGCTCGCCAGCCTCGATATAGCCAAGCGTTCTCTCCTTATGGGAGTCCCGGATAACCGGCCCGAGAAACACCCCCTCCTCCAAGCCGTTGCCAATCGTAATCGCATCCGCAGCCTGCTTAAGCTTGTCGACGAGACGGTCGGCGATATCCCCGACGGCCACGACGACCGCACAAGCCATACATCGCTCCCCTGCGGAGCCGAACGCTGCGTTGACGATTTGCGTGACAGCTGCATCGAGATCGGCGTCCGGCATGACGATCGAATGGTTTTTGGCTCCGGCCAGCGCCTGAACCCGCTTGCCATTCGCGGTGGCTGTCTTGTAGACGTACTCCGCCACCGGCTGCGAACCGACGAACGAGACAGCCGCGATGCCGGGATGCTCAAGAATGCCGTTGACGACGTCGCGCGCTCCATGAACGAGATTGAGCACGCCGTCCGGCAAGCCCGCTTCCGCGAACAGCTCGGCCAGCCGCTGCGCCAGCAGCGGAGTCCGCTCCGACGGCTTCAGCACGAACGCATTGCCGCAGGCGATCGCCAGCGGGAACATCCAGCAAGGCACCATCATCGGGAAATTAAACGGCGTAATCCCGCCTACGACGCCGATCGGATAGCGGTACATACCCGACTCCATGTTCGAGGCGATGTCCGGAAGCTGCTTGCCCATCATGAGGGTCGGCGCGCCAGCTGCGAACTCGACGCATTCGATGCCGCGCTGCACTTCCCCATAGGCTTCCGCGTAGCTCTTGCCGTTCTCCCGCGTAATGATGCGCGCCAGCTCTTCCCAGCGCTCCACGAGCAGCTGCTGGTATTTGAACAACACGCGTGCGCGCCGCGGCACCGGCGTGCGGCTCCATGTCCGGAACGCCTCCTGCGCTGCGCGAACCGCCGCATCGACCTCGTCCTTCGTCGAGATCGGCACGCTTGCGATTACTTCCCCCGTCGCCGGATTGTACACCGGCTCCGATACTCCGGACACCGACGGCTTCCATCTTCCGCCGATATAGTTGCGAAGCGCCTCGGCGCCCGCGGATTCCGTAACCTTGGTCATCGGTTTCATTCCTCTCTCCTCTATATCTGGGAAGCTGTGATCTCCCCGCGCTCGCAGCGCGCGATGTAGTCGTGAACCTGCTCGGCCGAAGGCATGGCTTCGGAGCAGCTGTGGCTGGAGATGACGATGCACGCGGCCGCGCTTCCGAACGACATGCAGCGCGAGATGTCCCAGCCCTGCATCAATCCGTACAGGAATCCGGCCGCATACGAGTCGCCTGCACCGAACGTCTTGACGACGTTCGCCGGATAGCTGACCGCGCGATGTGAAGCTCCGTCCTCCGTATAGGCGATGGAACCGTCCTTGCCGTGCTTGATGACGACGATCCGCGCGGCGTGATTGAACCACTTGGCCGCCGTGATCCCGTCCAGACGCTCCGGATTGCGCTCAAACCGCTCCATCATGTCAAACTCTTCCCTCGTGCCGACGATAATGTCGCATTTCTCCGCCGCCAGATTGTAGTAGACGGCCGTCTCGGCCTCCGTCGACCAAGTGTACGGCCGGTAATCCAGATCGAAGGCGACCGCGGCGCCGTGCCTACGCGCGTATTCGATCGCCAGGAACACCGCTTCCCGCGAAGGGCTGGCGGCCAGCGCCGTGCCGGAAATGAGCAGCATTTTCGTCCCGGCGATCAGCGCCTCCGGAACCTCCTCGGGCCGAAGCTTCAGATCGGCGACATTGTCCCGGTACATCAGAATACTGCATTCGGCCGGACTCTTGATCTCGGTGAACGCGAGCCCCGTCACTGCTCCCGTCCGGTCCGTCGTCACGCCGGAAGTCTCGATTCCGCAGCGTTCCAGATATCCGGTGATGAACCGTCCCATCTGATCGTCGGCTACCTTGCCGACGAATCCGGCCCGCATTCCCAGCCGAGCCATGCCGACGGCGATGTTGGCCGGCGACCCGCCGACGTATTTGGTGAACGTGGACGTAAGCTCCATCGGACGGTTAATCTCGTTGGCGTTCAAGTCGATGCACAACCGGCCGATGGCGACGAAATCCGTCTTCTTCGAATGGTCGAAAGTCATGCCGCTCATATCAGTAAGACCCCGCTTCCCGGATTTTCGCTTGCATCTCCCTATGGGCTTCCGTTACCTTGTCCGACACGGACACCTCCGGAACGTCGACGCGCCACCACGATTCGTAGCCGGACGTATTCGTTCCGGGCACGACCGGAATTTCGATCAGCGTCGACACGGTCTCGGCTTTCGCGCGAAGCAGCGCCTCCTTCAATTCCTCCGGTGTCGTCGCCTTATACGCATTTGCGCCGAGACTGCGGGCGTGCGCCGCGAAATCGATCGGCATGTAGTCCCCCGTCAGCCGCCCGGTTTGCGGAGAGCGATAGCGGAACTCATTGCCGAAGCCGTCGCTGCCGTGACCGCGCTGCAGGTTGTGAATGCACTGAAAGCCGTGGTTGTCGAACAACAGGACGGTGATTTTCCGGTTTTCCTGCAAGCTTGTCACGAGCTCGGAGTGCAGCATCAAATAACCTCCGTCGCCGACGAGCGCATAGACTTCTCGGTCCGGCTCGGCGAGCGCGACGCCGAAAGCGCCGCTGACCTCGTACCCCATGCAGGAAAAACCGTATTCCATGTGATAGGTCTTGGGTTCGGACGAGCGCCATAAGCGGTGCAGGTCGCCCGGAAGGCTGCCCGCCGCGCAGACGACGACCGCCGACGGGTCGATCGTCTCGTTGATGATGCCGAGCGCTCTCGTCTGGGACAAACCATGGGGATGCGCGTCCCCGTACAGCCGGTCGACTTCCCGGTCCCACACGTCCTTTCGCCGATCTAACTCTCCTTCCGCGTATTGCGCCCGATAGCCTCGCCTCTCCAGCTCCTCGCGCAAAGCGAGCAGTCCTTCGCGAGCATCCGCCGTCATCGCTTCTCCGTCCAGCTTGGCCGCATCCGCGCCGTTCACGTTCAAGTTAAGCACCTTAACCTCTCCGGGGCGAAACGCCGACTTGGACGACGTCGTAAAGTCGGAATATCGCGTCCCGACGCCGATAACCAAATCCGCTTCCTTCGCTAGAAGATTGGCTGACAGCGAGCCGGTTACGCCAAGCGCCCCCATGTTCAGCGGATGATTCCACGGCATGGCGCTCTTGCCCGCCTGCGTCTCCGCGACCGGAATGCCGAAAGCCTCCGCGAACCCGAGCAGTTCCCGGGTCGCGCCTGAGTAGTGTACGCCCCCGCCCGCAACAATGAGCGGACGCTTCGCCTCCGCGACCAGCTCGGCCGCGCGCTTCACTGCGTCCTTCGACGGGGGCCGCCGATCGATGCGGTGAACCCGCTTGGCGAAAAAATCGGCCGGGTAGTCGTAAGCTTCAGCCTGCACATCCTGCGGCAGAGCCAGCGTAACCGCTCCCGTATCCGCCGGGTCGGTCAGCACTCTCATCGCCTGAAGAACGGCCGTCATCAGCTGCTCCGGACGAACGATTCGGTCCCAGTATCGGCTGACCGGCTTAAACGCATCCACCGCCGACATCGTATAGTCGGAAGCAACCTCCAACTGCTGAAGCACCGGGTCCGGTTGCCGCGAGGCGAAGTTGTCGCCGGGCAGCAGCAGCACCGGAATCCGGTTGACCGTTGCCGTCGCCGCGGCCGTCGCCATGTTCAGCGCTCCCGGTCCAATGGACGAGGTGCAAGCGTAGATTTGCGTGCGGTTGTTCTGCTTGGCGAACGCCGTCGCCGCGTGCGCCATGCCTTGCTCGTTCTTGCCTTGCACGTACTGCAATTCTCCCGGCCGGCGTTCCAGCGCCTCCCCTATGCCGGTCACGTTGCCGTGACCGAAAATGCCCATGACGCCGCGTACGAACTTGATTTCGCGTCCGTCGACGGACACATACTGATTGTCCAAGAAGGCCAGCAGCGCCTGCGCCATCGTTAAACGTATCGTTTTCATTTCCTCCTCCTGCCTCCCATCCGCTTAGTTCCTCTTCGCGACATACTCGGCCAGCAACCGCGCGCCGAAGCCGGTCGCCCCGACCGCGTTCTGACCCTTGGCGGACGGCGCTTCCTTCGTGCCGCTCATATCGATATGCGCCCATCTCAGCGAAGGATGCACGAACTTGCGTAAAAACAAAGCGGCCGTAATCGCACTGGCCTCGCCCACTCGGCTGATGTTGCTCGTATCGGCGTAATCGCTGTCAAGATAGGACTCATATTCGTCGACGAGCGGAAGCTGCCAGAGGCGTTCGCCGAACGGCTCTCCCGCGGCCCGAACGTCCCGTACCAGCTCATCGTCGCCGAGAATGCCCGCCACTTTGGAGCCGAGCGCGCCGACGACGGAATAGGTCAGCGTCGCGGCGTCGACAGCCTGCTCCGCGCCGATGCGATGGGCACGAATCAGAGCATCCGCAAGGACGAGCCGCCCTTCCGAATCGGTGTTGCCGACTTGTACGGTTAAGCCGTTCGCGTAGGCAATCACTTCCCCGGGCAGCAGAGCCCGTCCCGAAGGGCTGTTCTCCGCCGCAGGCACGAGCGCCGCCACGTTGACGGCCGCTCCGCTGCGCACGAGAATGTCCACCGCGGCGAGCACAGCTGCAGCGCCGGCCATATCCATGCGCATATCGCTGATATCGTTGTCGCGCTTGAGGCTGATCCCTCCCGTATCGAAGGTGATGCCTTTTCCGATCAACGCGACCAGAGGCTTCGACGGGTCAGTGTAGTAGCGCACCTCGATAAACACGGGCGGATGCTCGCTGCCCCTGCCGACCGCAGCGACACCGGCAAAGCCCATCCGCTCCAACTGTTCTCCCTCGTAGACGGTCACCTGCGCCTGCGTGTCCGAAAACCGCTCCTGCGCTCTTGCCGCCAGATCGCGGGGACGCAGCCGGTTCGGCGGCTCGTTGGTCAGATCGCGCGCCCACATCGTGCTCTCGGCCCGCACCCTCCCGATACGAACCGCTGCCGCAAACTCCGTGCCGTCGCCGACCGCAAGCCGGAAAGTCACACCCTCCCGCGCCTTGGCGTCCTTCTTATACTTGTCGAAGGAATAAGCGCCGAGCAGCGCTCCTTCTACCCACGCTTCGACGTTATCCGGCTCCCGGCCGCAGGACGAGTCTACGGAAGCCAGCGCCGCGAACGTCACGACGGCTGTCCTCCGCTCTTCCCGCAGCAGCGCGCGTCCTGCTTCCCCTGCCGCGTCCCGCAGCGTATCAGGGCCATACTTAGCCGCCTCGCCCATGCCGAGGAGCAGCACGTCAGGCTGTCCGCCCGATCCGTACATCCATGTCGTAGCGTACCTGTCCGCCATGCGGGGAAGCAGCTTCGGCGATGCCAGCCCTTCCGGCATCCGCCGCAAGCTTTCCGCGAAGACGGGAACGACCAGCGTATCGAACCCGGCGTCTGCTGCCCGAGCAGCACCTGCATCGCTTCCGACGATTGCGGCATCCGCTCTCCGAACGCCCGCGACATCCGCAACCCCCGCTGCGCTCCCGACGTCTGTATCGCCCGCAACGCTTGCCAGGTCCAAGAAGTTCGCGGCTCCCGCACTCCACGCCTCGACGAGCTCGAAGTTCATCGCCCGATTCCTCCGTCCGCCTCGACGATCCACGTCTCGAAATCCCGCTTGCCTTCCGTCAGCCGAATGACTCGCGCGCCGCGCTGCAGCTTGCCGTAGCAGTTGTAGCCCGTCACTCGCCCGTAACAGAGGCGGATGCCGTGCAAAGTCCCGCAATAATCGTTGTCATGGTCGTGTCCGACGAACGCGCCCATCACGTCGCCCATATGAACCATCGCGCCGAACAGCCCGGTGTTGATCTTCGGACACTCGACCTTCTCTTCCTTCGTGCCCGTCGCCTGCCCGGCGTTCCATACCTCGTCGTATTCCGGCACCGGAATGTGGAAGAACGCGAGCGCTGGAAGCGGAAAACCTGCTTCTTCTCCTGCTCCTGCTCCTGCCCCTATTCCCGTCCCCGCCCGTTCCGCCAGCTGCCGGGCTTGCCGCGTATACCAATTCACCTGATCGGGGTGAATCCAGGCGTACCCGCCGATCGGTTCCGGGGCGTTGATGCCCGAATCGAAGAAGTACAGCGCCAAAGCCTCCGCACCCCCTTCGGCGCCGCTTCCCCGCACCGTTAATACATAATTGCCGGTCCCATGGATGTCAGCCGGGCCGGCAACGGAAAGGCATGTCTCGTATTGCTGCTGGATGTCCAGCAGCTCTTCCCGCGTCACGCCCGCTTCGGCGTCGTGATTGCCGAACACGGCTGCCCAAGGCAGACCGGAAGCGACGACCGGAGCGATCGCTCGCCGGAAGCTCGCCTTCGGATCGGGAACGCCGTGGCTCCAGATCATATCGCCCGTCAGCACGATCAAATCCGGCTTCTCCTCCGATATAATCCGTTCGATGAGCGCAGCCGTCTTGCCGTCCTTGACGCGATCCTCCTCCTTGTCGTCCCCGAAATGCATATCCGTAAACTGCACGATCTTGAACGTACCTTGCTCGTTGAATTTCAAATCGACGCTCATGCGTTCTCCTCCTCCTCGTCTGGAACCCTTCTCGCCGCCTATTCAGAGCACAACTTGCCAACTGTCCGTCGTATAACCGATTTTCTCCGCAACGAATTGCTCCAGAGCCGGTCCGTCCGGGGTTCCCGTATTCCCCCCGTACTGGCTGACCGACATCGCGCCGCAAGCGTTCGCGTACAGCAGACACTGATCCGTGCCGAGTCCGGACAGAAATCCGTAAATGTACCCGGCGTTGAACGAATCCCCCGCACCGGTCGTATCCTTGACGGTTACCGGAAAGCCGGAGCGATACGTCGTCGTTCCGCCGACCGCCGCGACGGCCCCCTTGGAGCCGAGCTTGAGCACGATATGGCGGCTGTGCCGGGACAGCTCCCGCAGACATTCCTCCATGGACGAGCGCCCCGTATAGTTCTTCGCCTCGACTTCGTTCATGAAGAAGACGTCAACCTCGCCCATCAGCTCGAAGATCCCGTCATACCACTCCCCGGTGTCGTCCCACCCTACGTCGAGCGAAGTCGTCAGCCCCAGCGCCTTGATTTTCCGCGTCATGTCCACGTATTCCCGATGATTGTAGCTGCCGCGGTAGCCTGTCAGATGAACGTGCCGCCCCGAAGCGACGCTGTCCATGTCCAGCTCCTTCAGACTGATCTCCGAATTGGTGCCCGCGTAAGTAATGAAGGAGCGGTCCTTCTCCGGGTTGATGGCGATGGAAATTCCGGTGTTGTTCTTCCTGCTGGAGCGAATATATCTGGTATCGATTCCATAAAGAGAAAATTGATTCCGGACGAATTGTCCGAAACCGTCTTCCCCGAGAATCCCGTTGAATGCGATTTTTAATCCGAGCTTGGCCAGCGCCAGGCTGAACAAGGCCGCCCCCCCGCCGACGTGCAGCGTCATATTGGGGACGAATACCTCCTGTCCGGGTCCGGGAATTTGCTCGCACCCCGCGACGACCAGATCGATGTTGGCATCGCCGATTACGATTGCGTCATATGGTTTCACAGTTTTCACTTCCCCGTTGGCTTGCTTGCTTTTTCCTATTCCATGTTCAACTTTTCTCTTCTGCCTGTTCGGACCGGCTGCGCGAGCTCTCGCGAACGACCAGGCGATGCTCCAGCACAACGTCGCCTTCTGGAGGCGTATCGCCGGCGATCAGCTTCAGCAGCACGTCCATCGTCACCTTGCCCATCTGGTGGATCGGCTGCTCCATCGAAGTCAGCGTGGGGCGCACAAGCTCGGTCAATTGGCTTCCGTCGAAACCGATGACCGCAATGTCTTCCGGCACCTGCAAGTCGTGATCCCGGATGCAGTTCATGGCGCCGACGGCCATGTCGTCGCTGACCGCGAATACCGCGGAAGGCGGATTGCCGGCGCTCAGCATTTCCTTCATCTGATCGTAACCGCTCTGTACCTTGTAATCGCCGAACCGGATATGCTCGAACACGAGCTTCTTGTTAAAGTCCGACATCGCGTTGCGGTAGCCGCTGTACCGGTTCTGGCCGGACGTCACGTCCCTCATGTCCCCGCCGATAAATCCGATCGTCTCATGCCCCTGCTCGATCAAATAACGGGTCGCCTCGTAAGCGGCGGCGTAATCGTCGACGATGACCGAGATGAATTTCTGGTCCATCGGCTTAACGCTGGAGAATATGACCGGCGTATTGATTTTATGAATGAAAGCGCGGATTTGCTCGTTGATTTTCTCGTGCATGATGATAATGCCCTCGACCCGCATCTCCTGGAATACGTTTAAGTACTTGTACTCTTTGTCGATATCTTCGCTGATGTTGCAGACGAGCAGATTGTAATTGTTGGCGCTCGCCCGCTCCTCGATGCTGCTCAGAATCGTCGAATAGAAGCTGGACGTTAGATCAGGGACGATGACTCCGATGAGGTTCGTTTTTTTGCGCACCAAACTGCGGGCGATTTGACTCGGAGCGTATCCCAGTTCTTCGATGACCCGGTTCACCTTGGCTTTGAGATCGTCTTTGACGTATTTCTCCCCGTTCAGCACCCTGGACACGGTCGTTACGGATACGCCCGCCTTTTTGGCCACGTCTTTAATTTTTACCTGCATCTCGTTCACCTCGTCAATGACTGAAAAAACATCCAACAAGCTCAATTCGCCGTAACGTCCGCCATATCCTGTCTGATTATTCCTTTTTTACGAATAAAGGCTGAGAGAACGCGGAATAACCGCCTTCCAGATACGCTGCGACGCGCACGTAACCTTCGTCGCCCTGGCATTCGTACCGCGCCTGCGAAATCCGGCCCGTCGTTTCCTTGAGCACCTTGCCGTCCTTGCCGAAGAACGTCACGTACTTGTACATTTTGTCCAGCAGCTCGTTCGAACGGAGATCGACCGCTATCGTATCGTCTTCGACCCGAATGTCTTCGAAGCCGTACCCCGTCGAGACGTAGAAGTTGCCGGTCTTGATCGAGCGGATAATCGCCTCGGTCGTATTTTCTTCGGCCCTTACCACGTTCCATGCCCGCTTCTCCTGTCCGTACACGTGAGAATCGTCATTGCCGAAGCCCCATACCGTGCGGCCTGCGGAGAGAATCGCGTCCCACTTGTCAAAGGCGATGTCGTATTCCGGATTGCCGTCGCCGTTGTACACTTCCACTCCGAGATAGCGATCCATCGCGAGCATATCCTCCAGCTTCCAGTAGTTCGAGAAAAAACGGTTCGGATGCACGAGCACCGCGAAGCCGCCGTTGTCTGCCGTCAGATCCACGAAGCGCTGATAGTTTTCGATCGTGAACTCGTTGCTGTAGCCTTCCATGATCTGATGCGGCGGTTGGACGAGGAGCATATGGGTTTGCCGGCTGCTGACCTCGATCGCTTCGAATACGGTCGGAATCTCCCGATCTCCCTTGTGCTTCGTGATTTTATCGTGATCTGAAATGCCGAGGAAGTCGTAGCCGCCGTACATTTTGTACACCGTCTCCAATGGAAACCAGCCGTCGCTGTTCGTCGTATGGTTGTGGAAACTTCCCTTGAGCCACGTTCCCTTTCCTGCATAAGGATTCCGTATTTTCATAGTCGCCCTCTCCCATTCTCTCCCAACTACTCCTTCATTGAACCGATCATGATCCCTTTGGCGAAATAACGCTGTACGAAAGGATAGATGATTACGATCGGTGTGACGACGACGATGATCATGGCCATTTTCAGAGAGTTGCCCGTCACCTGGATGCGTTCGATCATTTTGTACGAACCCGCCGCCTGCTCCAGCGTTTCCCGCATCGCCTCCGTGCTCATCAGCATTTCCTGCATTAGCGTGGACAGCGGGCGCAGGTCCGCCGAACGAACGTAGAAAGCGCCGGTAAACCAGTCGTTCCAGTGATTTACCGCGCTGAACAGCCCGATGACGGCAATAACCGGACGGCTCAGAGGCATGATGATGCGGACGAAAATCGAGAAATCGTTATAGCCGTCGATGCGCGCAGACTCTTCCAGACTCGGGTGAATCTGCTGGAAGAACGTGCGGAAAATGATCAGGTTCCAGGCGCTATATAAGCTTGGGATAACGTACACCCAAATGTTGTTTGTCAGATGGATCGTTTTCAACAGCATGTAATACGGGATAATTCCTCCGCTGAACAGCATCGTGAAAAATACAAACATCATCAGGAACTTCCCGCCGGGAAGCGTCCTGCTCTTCAGCGCGTAAGCGGCCATCGCCGTCAGAAATACGCTCGCTATCGTGCCGACGAACGTGCGGAATATGGAGATTCCGAACGCGGTCGCGATGTTCGACGCCTCGAACACCTTCTCGAAGTTTTCCAGCGACCAGATGCGCGGCCAGAAGAAAATCCCGCCTCTTTCCGCGTCTTTGCCCGGATTAAACGCCAGGGCCGTAATATTCAGAAAAGGAAGGATGACCGACAAGCACAGCGCGATAATCAGCAAGTAGTTGACGACTTTGAATATTTTCTCGCCTGCGCTCATCTTATAAAATTCGTTTACCACTGACTCCCCTCCTCTGGAAAGGCAGGCGGTTTCATCCGACCGGATAAAACCGCCCTGCTTGATGGATTGCGAGAAATCCGACTAGAACGCGCGGAACGATACCTTCGTGTGCGGATCCGCGTTTTTCTGCTCGATCAGCTTCAGATAGTCGTCCAGGCCTGCTGCTTGCATTTGCTTCAGAGCGCTGTCCAGTACTTGCTTCGCGTTGTCGAGCGATTTGCTGTAGTAGGCCTTGACCAGGCTGTCTCTGTAATTGTCGAACGCGGCTTTCAGCTCCGCGCCCTTGCTGAATTCGCCCAAGAAAGCGTTCGGCGAATAGGCGTCAAAGACGTTGGCTTGCTGACGCTTCGCGTCCCAATCCCAATATTTCGCGATTTCCAAAGCGCCTTGGCTTGTTGCTTCCTGCAGCTTCTCGCCGTATTCCATCTCGCCGAAGTCGGCCATCTTGTCGATGTCGGTGCTGCCCAGCAGCTCGCCCCACCAGTTTCTTACGCCGCCGAAGCCCAGCGCCTTCGCTGCATTCGAATCGGTTGCTTTCAGATCGATGACTTCTTGCTTCACAAGCGGGAATCCGTCTGCGCCCATCGTGTAGTCGCGGCCCTCCAGGCCGTACATCCACAACAGCTTGCCTTCGCGGCTGGCCAAGTAATCGGCGAACTGCATCACTTCTTCCGGTTTTTTCGTCGTAGCCGGAATCGCCCACGCCGAGTAGCCCGATTTGAACGCAACCTGCATTTGAAACTCGCCGTCCAGGCCGTTCAAAGGACCGAGCGGCAAGTAGTGCATATCCTGATTGAAATCTTGATAGTTGTGCATATTGGCAATAATTCCCCAAGTGCCGTTAAGCGCGCCTTCCGTTGACTGCGTCTCGTCCACGGTGAAAAATTCCGGGTGAATCAGCTTTTCCGCGAGCAGCTTCTGAACATATTCGACTTTCTTGAGCACGTTCGGGGTTTGCGCCTCGTGGAGCACCTTGCCCTCGTCGTCCGGACGAATCCACTGACCGTCCTCTCCCCACTCCAGATCGGCGAACAGACGTCCGATTTCCTGGCCGCCCCAGTAGTTCGGGCCAATCGGCACTACGTCTTTGCCGTTGCTGTCCTTGAATCCGCCGGCTTTGATTTTCTTGGCCAATTCGTACAGTTGGTCCGTCGTCTTGATCGTGCGCGGATCGACGCCCAGCGCGTCCGCGATATCCTTGCGAATGTACGGTCCGCCGACGTATTTCCGGGAATCGTAACCGCCTTGACGATTGATGTTCATATGAATGAAATAAGCGGAACCGTCGAATTCCGGACGGAACATCACGCCGTATTTCGTATCGCTGGGCAAATAATCGTCCTGCAAATATTTGCTGTAAACTTGCGTATCCTTCATGAGCGGAGCAAGGTCGGTGAAAATGCCTTCGCGCGCCGCTTTCAGCACGACCTGCATTTCAGGACGTCCGCTGTTGTTCAGGTAGAACGCGATGAAATCCGGCAAGTCGTTGGCCGCAATACCCGCAACGAGTCCGTCAATCGATTTGCTGGCTTTCATGATTTCGATCTCGAAGTCGATGCCCGTTCTTTTTTTGATTTCGGCTTTGATCTCCGGATTCATGTCTTCCGTGTAATCGTCGGTACCCATGAACACGAGCCCTTTAATTTTACGGTCGGCGATCCAGGTCGCCGGTCTGTCTTCCGGAGCGACCGAAGCGCCGCCGCTTGCATTCCCGGAGGCGTTGCCGCCGTTGTTGCTGTTGGAGCAGCCTGCAAGCAGCATAGCCGCCATCAAAGGAAGCACCAAAAACTTTGCCCATTTCTTGTTCACGCGTATTTCCCCTTTTCGATAGTTTGTTTTATGAAATACGTCTGGGACGTTTTTCACCGAAAACAGTTCCGCATGGAATCGTTACCATAAAGCGGTGTCGGAAACTTTGCGGGAGATTTTATTGGCGATTACGACTAGAATCAAACCGATAATGCCCTGCATCATCCCGACAGCGGTCGCGTAGCCGTATTGCCCTCCCTGCAAGCCAATCTGAATAATATAGGTATCCAGGATGTCTGCAAGATGCATGTTGCCCGGAGTACGAAGCAAGTACAGCTGATCGAACCCGGCCGACAAAATGTTGCCCAGCGACAGAATGAACAGAATAACGATGGTCGGCGTAATCGACGGCAGCGTGATGCTCCACACTTCCCGCAGCTTGCCGGCTCCATCGATCTTGGCCGCTTCGTACATGTCGGGATTCACTCCCGCGATCGCGGCCATATAGATGATCGAATCCCAGCCGATCGACTTCCACAGATGGCTTCCGAACATGATCTGGTAGAAATATTCCGGTTCCATCATGTAAAACGTGCTTCCGTCGCCGCCCGCGCCTGAAATGAACTGGTTGAGCAGGCCGGTGTCGGGAGCAAGAATCCGCTGGATCAGACCGACGACGACAACCCAGGAAATGAAGTGCGGCAAGTAAAGAATGCTCTGCGATACGTTCTTGAACCATTTGCTCCTTACCTCGTTGAACATTAGGGCGAGGATGATCGGGAACGGCAAGTACAGGAACAGCTTCATTCCGCTGATGATGAGCGTGTTCTTGATCAACATTCCGCTCTGGTAGGAATTGAAGAACGTCTGGAAGTAATCCAAGCCGATCCACGGGCTTCCCAGAATGCCTTTGTTAAACTTATAGTCCTTGAAGGCCAGAAGCAGCCCGCCCATCGGAATGTAGGAGAAGACGATAAAGAAAACGATACAAGGCAGCAGCATGAAGTATAGGTACCGGTGCTTCAACATATCCTTCCAGAGCTTGCGCTTCGGACTTTGCAGCGCCGGCGCGATATTCGTTTGCTTCATTGAAGGAATCACCTTCTTTCCGAGATTATCTGGTATCGTTTCCATAATCGACGCTAATCCGCGATTTATCCGTTGTCCGATCCTCCTCCTTTATGTAATCAACCATTTCTCGAGCGCTTGCTGGAACGTCTTGCTCCTGCAACGAATGATCGCAAGTCGATCATAGCCGGTTTGAACGGTCCGAACAACCCTATCGGATTAACCGAATGAAAATCTTGTGTTAAAATCGGCGAGTTATTCAACAATCCGGCCTCGCCCTCCGGCTGTGCAACGCTCCTCGCCAATCCGTTCTGGAATCGTTACCATGTTAACGAATAAAAAAATCTCAACCTTATGAGAAAGCGCTTACCATAGATATATTATAGCAGATATTCGGGCTGTTGGCTATAGCCGTTTTGCATTTTCTCCGCCGGCGACCAGCTCCTGCAACCGCTTCGGCTCCCTTGTCGTGATGGCGTCCACGCCCATGCCAAGGAACCATTCCATCAGCGGCCGATCGTTGATCGTATATACCCAGACCTTTAATCCGGCGGCGTGCGCCCGCTTCACGATCGGCGGCAGGCAAGTGAAGCCGTTCATGTTCAATCCCGCGTATCCGGCGCGAAGCGCATCCGAACATAAGGACTCCGCGAAATCGCCGTAACGCTCCATCTGTTCCATCGTCAGCGCGTCGGGCGTGTTCCTCATCACTTGAATGTCCGGATACAGCTCCGTCATCCGATCCGAGCAGCCGGTAATGAACGCCCGGCTCTGCGCTTCGAACTCGCGGATCAGCTTAACTGCCGGCTCGATGCTGTCGGGCGATTTCAGATCCAGGTTCAGCTTCGTTCCATGCGGCGCCGACAGCCTCAGCACTTGCTCCAAGCTGCCGACTTCATGCTCCGCATAGATCGGATCAAGCTTCAGCCGGACAGCCGGTTCATTCAATTGTTCGTAGTCGCAGGTGCGCAAATAAGGCGAATCGTCATGGAGCAGGACGGCGCGCCCCTCTCGGGTCGCGCGCACGTCCACCTCGACGATATCCGCGCCCAGCTCCATTCCTTCCAGGAACGAAGCGATCGTATTGTCGGGATGAATTCCGCAGCCCGTATGGGCTGCAACCATCGTTCGGCGCATAGATAACCTTCCCTTCGTCAATCGAATGCTCCTTGCCGCATTAAGCCGTGCACGAATTCGGCGAACAGACTGTTCGACCACGCGAACCACGGTCTCGTATATCGGTGAGGATCGTCGGCGTGAAAACCTTCGTGCATAACCCCGGTGTCCGCATCGGTAGCCAGCAGCGTATCGAGCAGCCGCATCGCTTCCTTCGGATCTTGCGCCGTCAACCCCTGCATCGAGAGGGCGATATGCCAAATGTAACGATCCGGAGTATGCGGGCTGCCGATTCCGCTAGCGGCCTTGCCTTCATAATAATACGGATTGTCCGCGCTGAGAACAAAATTTCTCGTATTGCGGTATACTTCGTCGTCCGCGGGCCTGTACCCGAGATACGGAATCGACAGCAGGCTGGGCACATTCGCGTCGTCCATCAGACGATGATTGCCGTAGCCGTCCGTCTCGTAGGCGTACATCTTCCCGTATTTCGGGTGAATGACCGTGCCGTACGTCTCGATGCCGAATTCGATCTCTTCCTTCAGCAATTCAGCCTTTCGCTTCAGCCTCTCGTCCCGATACACTTGGTCCGCGATTTCGGCGACGTAGCCGAGAACGACGGTCGCGAACATATTGGCGGGAAGCAAATACCCGAACGTGCACGCGTCGTCGCTTGGCCGGAAGCCCGACCAGGTCATGCCGGTACAGTTGACCGGCATGCCTCGTCCCCCGTTGCGGAGCGTATCGGTCGGCGGGCAATCGAACCGTTGGAAGCGGTAGGAGGATTGAGCCCCATGATGCTGCTCCGTCTCCCATAGCTGCAGGATGCGGCGGACGGCGGAGCGGTATTGTTCGTCGAACATAGCGGTCCGTCCCGTCGCCTTCCAGTACAAATAGCTCAGCTGTAAGGGATAACAGAGCGAATCGATCTCGTATTTGCGCTCCCATACCCACGGGCTAAGATCGGTGTCATCCTCGTCGTACCGCTCATCATTCGCGCTCTCGTTAAACGCGTTGGCGTAAGGGTCGATGCCGATATACATCATCTGTCTGCGGATGACCCCTTCGATCAGGACGCGAAGCTCCGCGTCCTCTGCTGCGAGCGGCACGTAATGGCGCACCTGGGCGCTGGAATCGCGAAGCCACATGGCGGGAATATCGCCGGTTATGACGAACGTCGAACCGTCCTCCAGCCGTTTGGTTGTCGTCTCCAGCGTGTTCGCGAAGCAACGCTTGAACATGTCCCGCAGCTGCGGACGCGCGGCGAGCCTCCCGTCCGCCTCCGCGAACAACCGCCGCATCGCTTCGGGATAACGGCCGTAATCGTCATTCATTGCGTGCCTCACTCCTTCTCTGCCCTGAAGTCGAGCTTAAACGTTCTGATCTCGTACGGCAGCAGGTTGAATTCGACGAGGTGACCGGCTTGCGGCTCGTCGATGGGCCGCTCCAACAGATCGCACTCCTGCCAGGAGACGACGTTCAGGTCGCTGGTCAGCGTTACGCGATCCCGCATGCCGGAGTAGTCGTGCAGCCTGACGATCAGGCTGTCGGAATCCTCCGCCTTCTTGACCGCGTCGATCATGACGCGATCGGAAGAAACGCGCAGCAGCGAAGACGAAGCGGCGTTCATCGCGCCAGGGCTCGTCCGAAGCGGATTGTTGAGCGCCCACGCTTCCTTGACGGTGCCGCCCTCGTACCAGTCTCCTTGATGGGGCAGCAGCGCGTAAGTGAAGACGTGGCGTCCTCGATCCGCGTCGGGATCGGGCTCGATCGCCGATTTGATCAAGCTCAGGCGCATCGTATTTCCTTTGATATCGTAGCCGTATTTGCAATCGTTCAGCAGGCTGACGCCGTAACCGCGCTCGGACAGATCCGCCCATTGGTGGCCGACCGATTCGAACCTCGCCCAATCCCAGCTCGTATTCCAATGCGTCGGGCGCTTGACATTGCCGAATTGGATGTCGTAGGTCGCCTCCGTCGAACGCACGGCAACCGGGAACGCCGCCTTCAGAAGCTGTTGGCGCTCCTGCCAGTCGACCTCGGTCGCGAAGTCGATGCGCCTGGACTCGGCGTACACTTGCATCATCTGCGAGATCGTGGAATTCATATAGTTCCAAACGAAGCGAACGGAGGCCGAGAGCGGGCCGGCATGAATCAGCTCCGCCGATCTTAAGTCGCTCACCTCGCGCATTTTCTGCTGATAGTAGATGTCGATGTCCCACGCGTCGAACATGAGCGGCTTGTCCTCGAATACTTGCAGCACGTTGCCGCGTTCTCCATCCGCCAGCACCTGTTTCCCGGCGGCCTTGTCCCACAGTCCGGTCAGTTGACCGGCTTCGTTCCATTCGATCCGGTAATGCGGCGTATCGATGCCGGAAGGTCCGTAAACGAAGGGAGCCCCAATCGGCTCTTGTTCCGTGGAAGGCTGGAATGCGATCGTCGCATGCCCCATCGCCGGCGCCTCGACCTGCACGGTCCACCGATCTCCGCGACGCTCCGCGGGAAGCGCCCGGCCTTGCGCGTCTGTCCATTTTCCGCCGCCCGTGCCTTCCGGCATCGCGATCTCCGCCAAGTCGTCGCGCGTCCACGGCGAGGAGTTGAACACCGTCACCGTTCCCGCCTTCGGCGCAACAACGGCGTCCGCCGCATGCGTCCAGGCCGCACCAACCTTCCGCTCCGCCGCCGCGTATTCCTTCGTGCTGTCCTCATATACTTCCTTGATCGAGGAGCCCGGAATAATATCGTGGAACTGATTGCGCAAAATGATTTTCCAGCTTTCGTTCAAGTCGGGTTGACGGTACGCGGACCAATCGCCGTTCAGCAAGCTGGCGTAAGCTCCGAGCCATTCCGTCTCGCGGCAGCCCAGCTCCAGCTTGCGGTTCATCCGCTTGTTGTAGGCCTGGCTCGTGTACGTGCCTCTGTGGAATTCCAGGTACAGCTCGCCGTCCCAAGTATGGACGTATTGGTCGGTTTCGGCGACGCGCTGCTGCAGCCCTTGGAAGTAGGCGTCCGCCGTGCCGGTTTTGACGTGTGGCAGACCCGGCATCTCATCCAGCCTGCGGCGCATCTCCAGCATTTCGCGGTTGACGCCCCCGCCTCCGTCGCCGTAACCGTACGACAACAGCAGCTCTTCGTTGATGTTTTTGTCGCGGTAGTTGTCCCAGATCCCCTTGACCATTTGCGCTTCGACGACCCCGTTGTACGTGTAATAAGGGCTGTCGTGCTCGTCCGGCGTCGTAATGAAATGGGTGAGCACCTCGGAGCCGTCTATACCGCGCCAGCGGAACGTGTCGTGGGGCATCCGGTTGAACTGGCTCCAGCTGATCTTCGTCGTCATGAACGTATCGATGCCCGATTTCTTCAAAATTTGCGGAAGCGCCCAGCTGTAGCCGAATACGTCCGGAAGCCACAGATAGCGGCACTCCGAGCCGAATTCTTCGCGGAACAGACGGGTTCCGAACAGGAGCTGGCGCACGAGCGATTCGCCCGACGTCAAGTTGCAGTCGGCTTCCAGCCACATGCCCCCGGCCGCTTCCCAGCGCCCTTCCTTGACGCGCTCCTTGATTTTCTCGTAGAGGTCGGGAAAATCGTTCTTTACGTATTCGTAGAGCTGAGGCTGCGTTTGCAGGAAAACGTAATCCGGGAACATCTCCATCAGGCGCAAGACGGTCGAGAACGAGCGGGCGCATTTCTCGCGGGTGTGCTTCAGACGCCACAGCCACGCCACGTCGATGTGCGTATGGCCGATGCAGGTGACCGTAACGCGCGAATGCTTCTCGATCGCGGCCAGATCGGCGCGGAGCGAATCGCGCGCCTCGCCCACGGAGGCGTAAAACGCTTCCGAGCGCGGGTAGGACCAATCGATCCGAAGCAACGAACGATCGAGCGCGTTCACGAGCCGGACGCGGTCCGGATGGTTGGCGTCGAGCGTCTTGATCGTCTCGAGCGCCGCCCGTGCCGTATAGTAGTAGTCGTCCGACGCTTCGTCCAGCCAGCACAGCTCGGCCACCTGGATCGTATGCTTGCGCGGCTTAGGCGGGCCTCCGCCCTCCAGTCCCGACCAGAGCCGAATGTCGATCCTGATTTCCGAACCGATCGTCTCCTGCGGGAAGAACACTTCCTTATGGTTGGAATCGACGCCTTGGTACGACGCTCCGTTCAAGTAAAACAGCGATTCGAATCCGGAGTTGTTGCCCCCTCCCGTCTCGCCGAAATCGAACCGTCCGAGCACTTTACGCCCTGCCCATTGCGGCGGAATTGCCGCGTTATGCGACAGCCAGGCGTATCTGTCCCGTCCGACCCAGGTTTCTCCGAGGCGAATCGTCGCGTTTCCTTCCTCTTGGGGAGGCTTGGGAGCGATTTCACCGCTCTCGTCCTCGGTCCATCGGAAAGCCTCGATAGCGATCGCGTCCCGATATCTCGTCGCCTCCAGCTCCTGCAGCCGTTCTTTGATTTTCGCTTCCGTTAGCAGCATTGTTCAAGCTCCTCTCCATTCGACGGGATCGAGTAACAGCTCTGCGCCGCTCACCCTTCGATCGACGGCATTTTCTTGGTCAAGTATTCCAAGCTGCTGGCCAGACTGTCGAGCGGGCTGCCCGGACAATAATCCTGCTCGACGGCGTACCATTCGACGCCGTTTGCCTCTCCCCAGCGGACGATCGGGGCGAAGTCAATGACGCCGCTGCCGATTTCCGCGAAGTAACGCCTGTCGTCCCCCGTCATGTCCTTGAGGTGAAGGATCGGCATGCGGCCCGCGTATTTGCTTATATATTCGAGCGGGTCCAAGTCCGCCTTCTTGACCCAGTAAGTATCGATCTCCGCGTAGATCGGGCGTTCGGCGTCCGGTTCCAGCACGTAGTCCAGAGCGTACTTCCCGTCTATCCCGGTATGGAATTCGAAATCGTGATTATGGTAGCCGACCCGGAAGCCGAGCGGCGAAACCTTGGCCGAGACGGCGAGCAAATCGCTTCGCACGGAGCGGTAGCCCGCTTCGTTCTGCAGCCTTTCCGGCAGCGAATGGCAGATGACGTCCTTCGTGTCGAACAGCCGACCTTCTTCCAGAACGGCTTCCAGATCATTCTTCATTCGTTCCAGCCCGACATGCATGCCCGCCGCCTTAAGCCCGAGTTCCCGCATGACCGCCGCGATGTCCTTTGGGTCATTGCCGTGCAGCCCGTCGATCTGAACGGCCGCCCAGCCCATCTCCTTCAGCTCTCTCAGCGTTCCGGGAAAGTCGCGCTTCAGTTCGTTACGCACCGTGAACAGCTGCGCCGCAAGCTTCTCTCTCATTCCGCCAGCTCCTCTCTCTCCAGGTTCAACCAATCCGTTTGCTCCCGGGTCAGCTCGATGTTCATCGCCTGCAACGAATCATTCAGCTCGGATTCGCTGCGCGGACCGATAATGGCACCGGTCGGAAACGGACGGCTCAGCACGAACGACAGGGCGATCTGGTTCGGCGTCACCTGTTTCTCCGCGGCCAGCTTGACCGCTCTGCGATATCGCTCCCAATTGTCTTCGCTGTAGTAGACTCTGACCATCTCCGCATTGGAACGATCCTCGGGCGAGAAGAGACCGGAGAAGAAACCTCCCGCCTGCGCCGACCAGGACAGCAAGGGCAGTCGATTCGCCTTGTGCCAGTCGCTTGTCGCTTCGTCCGCGGACACGCAGCCTTCCCATCGGGGTTCGTTCGCCTTCGCCAAGCTCAGATTGACGCTGTTGAACATAAATCCGCACAAACCATGGGTCGCGGCGTATTCGTTCGCTTCCTTAATTCGCAAATAAGTCCAGTTCGAAGCGCCGATCGCGCGCACTCGCCCGTCTTCGAGCTGCCGATTAAGCTCCTCGACGATCGGGCCTACCGCAACGGAGGGATCGTCCCGATGCAGCGCGTACAGGTCGATGCGGTCGGTGCCGAGCCGTTCCAGGCTTTCCGACAGATCCTTCCGGATCGCTTCCGGCGTAACCCGCGCTCCCGGACTGCCGTCGTCGTGGTGGGCGCCCTTCGTCATAATGACCATCTTGTCGCGGTTCCCCGTCTCCCGCAGCCATTGTCCGACGATCTTCTCGGCCTCCCGGTATTGATGGGCCGTATCGATCGCCGTTCCTCCCGCGGCCGCAAACTGATCCAACATCTCCGTACTGTCCCATTTCCTGATGTCGCCCGTGCCGATCATGAGCCGAGACAGCTTGATCCCGTTCACCTCGATGAACTTCATTCGATTCCCCTCCTGGTGTGATGTGCGTAATTGTGATGCGGCACAGCGTTGCGTATGGTATCGATTCCAGATTCATATTTTTATCGATACCCGTTGAATATGGTATCGATTCCAGAATAAACGCTTTCAAGACTATAACCAGTATTATAGTCTACCGTATTCACGAAAGACAAGAAGAAAATTTCTAATGATGTTCAGGCAATGCGCAGGCCGCCCTCCCCTCTCCGCTGAGAACTGGGTGTCGGGAGATAAGCTCGTACGGCGGCTTTATTGGCCGGGGAACGGGAGGAAGTTGGCGGATTAGCTCGCGTGACGGTTCTATCGACGAGGTCACGGAGGAAGTCGGCGGATTAGCTCGCACGGCGACTCTATCGACGAGGTCACGGAGGAAGTCGGCAAATAAGTACGCCAAAACTCGCCCGGGCTTCACCGCTCGGGCGGGCTTGACGCATACGAGGCGCAATCTCAGCGGAGGAGCCCGAGCGAAATTCCCGAGCCGGTGCCGAGTTTGCGGCCGGATGCCAGGTAGGCCTTGGCACTCCTCTGCAAGGACGTGCCGGCTTCGTAATCGGACGGATCGTCCGACGTCCGGATGAAGATGCGCTGCTCCGCTTCCCGCGTACTAGGGTCCACGTCGTAGACATGGAAGAAGCGCTGGAATTTGACGATGTTGGAATCCGGAGGCCGAATGTCCGCCAGCCCCGGATAGAGCAGCCAGGAATGGCACATGCCTCCTAACGCCTCGTCGTCCACTTGCCGTTCGTAAAGTCCGGAAACGCAACCGGATGCCCGCCCAAGGCGATCGATTCCTCGGACAGCGCGGAGATGCTCATCCATACCGCCATATCGTAGACATCGATCGGAGTCGGCTTGCCGTTTTTCGCGCAATCGAAGAAATCCTCGAACACGAGCCAGTCCATGCCTCCGTGGCCGCCTTTGACGCCGTCCTCGACGAATTTTTTCCAGATCGGGTGGTCGTATTGCTCATAGTAGCTCTCCGCGTTGCCCCACTGGCCCTTCCAATCGAAGTGGCACTCATCGTGCTGCCCGTCTATGAAAATGGATTGATTGTCCTCCATGTACATGCCTCTCGTCCCTCTGACCGTGAAGCCCCGGGAATACGATCTCGGCAGCGTCGTATCGAGCGTAATCGTGATCGTCTCGCCGCGGGCGCAGCGAATGACGGTTGTCACGATATCGCCCTGCGCGAACTCGACGTTCGCCAGAGTATGCTCCCCGCCCTTCTCCCGCTTGATGTAATCCTTCATCCCGCTTGCCTTGGAAGCCACCGATACGAGAGATATCATCCGGTTGCCGCGGTTAATATCCAGCACCCGCGCGATCGGACCGATCTCGTGGGTCGGATAGTTTTCGCAATTGCGATGAATGTACTCGTTCAGCCGGTAGTGCCGATTTTCCTCCCCGCCCGCGATTTCTCCGCGAAGATCGTGATGGTAACCTCCGGCGCAGTGGACGATCTCCCCGAAGACGCCCTGCTTCACCATGTTCAGCACCATCAGCTCTTCTCTTCCGTAACAGCAGTTTTCCATCAGCATAACCGGCGTTTTCGTTCTCTCGTACGTTTCAACCAGCTTCCAGCATTCTTGAACCGAATACGCTCCGCCGACTTCGCTGGCGACGTATTTGCCGGCCTCCATCGCTGCGATGGCGATGTCGAGATGGGCCGCCCAGGAAGCGCCGATCACGACGGCGTCGATGTCGGCCAACGCCAATACGTCCTCGTACCGCGCAACCGCGACAGGACGTTTGCCTCCCGCCTTCTCAACCAAATCCGCAGCCGCTTCCCGTCGATCCTCGTACAGATCGCATACTGCCGCGACCTCGACGTCTTTCGCGTTGCGAACGATCATTTCCAGCAGAGAGGCGCCGCGCGCCCCCAGTCCGATCATACCGATTATCACTTTCTCTTTCATTCTTGCATTCTCCTCCCTGAACTATGACCGAGAAGACGCTTATGCGCCAACCCGCTTGGCAATCCGTTCGTTAATCTCCGCCCGTTTGGCCAGCAGCCAGGACGCCTCCCGAGGATAATTGCGGAACGTGATCTGATCCGGCAATCCCGCGTCGAGCAGTTCCAGCACTTCCTGGCGTCCCGCCAGCGATTCAAGCAGCTCGCAGGCTCTCAGATCCTGCAGCGCTTCGCGGAACACTTCCCAGCGAATCGAATCGATCGGACCTTCCTCTCCGGGGTACACGGCGAACGCGTCGCCGGAAGGGAACGCGCCTCCTGCGTCCGTCACCCGGTACGGATCGATCGCTTCCCGGGAATGCTGCGTATGCCAAAAGTTAAAGCCCCACTGCAAGAAACCCTTGATGCCGTACTTGTAGAGCTGATAACCCAAAATCCGATTGCGCGCCGACGGCATGTTGAAGAAACGGTTAGACACGTCGACCGATTGCCCGCAGCAATAATACGTCCACAGCCCTGGAACCCCGTTCTCCAGAAACTTGTCAATGTGATCGTTGGCCGGAATCGGAACCGGCACGAGGCCTTGCTCGTAGAAGCCGTAATCCGACAATGCTTCGATAAAAGGATACGCCCCCAGGTGCTCCTTCAGAATGGCGCTCGCTCTCCGATAATCTTCAAGCTGCTCCAGGTTCGGCTCGTCGGAGACGTGGAAGTAGCTTCTGTCCTCCAGCTTATGCTCGCGAATGAAGCCGTCAAGCGCAGGCAGGAACCGGGACAGGAAGTGGCGGTAGGACTCGCCGGCCGCATCCGTCTCCCAGCCGAAAATCCGCTGCTCCCGTGTCTCTCCGCCTTCGGTAACCGTCGCCACGATCTTGGGCGCGTGCTTCGCTCCCCACTGGGTGAACAGATGGGAGAATTCCAGATAGCGAATGCCTGCGCGGTCGCACATCTCCACCCATCTGAGCAGCTTGCCGAATCCGAAGCGGTATTCCCCCTCAGGCGTCCGCTCGACGTCGATGAGCTGGACGGTCGGCCGCTCCCCTCCGATCTCCGTATCCAGAGGAGGCGTAAACAGCGGCGTGAGCAGCATGTTCATGCCGTGCCGAACCGCGTTTTCCACGTAGCGCTCGATCAGTTCCCAATGCTTCTCTCCGAAAATTTCCGTTTTATAGTAGACGGCCAAGCAATCGCAGTGCATCCACTCTGTATGAATAAGTCTTTGCTCAGGCAGTTCGGCAGGGAGAACGTTCAATACGAATCGCTCGCTGCCCAGAGACGTTCCGGCTTCGTCCTCGAACCGGATGTCCAGCCCAAACGTACGAACGTCCCCGGAATCGGAACAACCTGCCGCCGCTTCCCATGCCGCTCTTGTCGGCAGCTCGACCGTAACCCACAGCGCTCTCCACTGCCCCGGATAGGCGCGCAAGCCGGCCTCGGGAAGCGGATACAGCGGATCCGGATACAAGCCCGGCGTCTTTCTCAGCACATAATCGTCCGAATACGCGAACGTTGGCAGCTCGGAAGGGGACAAGCCGACGGAACGCACGATCGTCCACGGCGCGAGTTCGGACGATACGACGACGCGCAGCGGATAGAGGGAGCTGGCGGAACGATAGGCGACCTGAAAAGCATACGTCTCCGACCATAGCGCCGTCCCGCGATTGCGGGGCGCTTCCGACAAAGCCTCGTCGGCGAACACTTTCGCCAGCGAGCTGATACAGCGTGTTTGAAACTGCGGTTGATGATCTGTCATTCCCATCAAGGCTCCTTCGTGGATCACATATTGAAGATGGCTCTATCTTATCAAGCGGGTATACCGGCGACAATCTGAACATATTCCACTTTTCTATAACGATATTGACCTCAATGGTAGGAATCGAAAATGAAATATCCCTTATATTTCGGTTCATATAGTATAATGAATAAAAAAATGTTATCCGGGAGAATTCATCATGCTGCAGCCGGGATCATTCGCCTTTCGCCCTTCCGAAGCTTTGCCTTATATGACGCTCGACTCGCTCGGCTGGACGACGGACGCCGAAGCCGGCTACGGCAACGATTGTCGGGTCCGCAGCGACAAGGGGCACGTGATATTCCAATACACGTTAAGCGGGGAGGGCCGCGTCGATACGAACGGACAGACCTGGGAAGTTCCGGTCGGGAGCGGCTTTCTCGTCCGGGTGCCGAGCGAGCAGCGGTACTACTACCCGCCGGACGGCACGCAGCCCTGGGCCTTCATCTGGCTGAACGCCTGCGGGGAAGACGTGCTTCGCATGTGGGACAGAATCGTCGAGAAGCAGGGGCCGGTCGTCCGGCTGTCGGCCGAATCCCAGCCGCTCGCGCTTTTCTGGGAGATGTACCGCGCCGTATCCGTCGATCGATTGTCGGATCCGGCGGAGCTTTCCGTTCTGCTGTACAGGTGGCTGCTCTCCCTTCTTCGCCCGGACGCGAATTACGCCGCCAAGGAAACGGGCATGCATCCGGCGATCCGCCAGGCGAAAAGATTCATGCGCGACAATTTCGCGCGTCCGCTCTCGCTCGAAGACATCGCGGCGCACTGCGGCGTCTCCCGCTCCTACCTGTGCAGGCTGTTCCAGCGGAAGGAGAACGACTCGCCGCTAGCCTATCTTCAGCGAAGAAGAGTCGAAGCCGCGGTGACGATGCTGCGAAGAACCGACGCCAGCATCCAGTCGGTCGGAGCCCGTTGCGGGTTCGACAGCCCAAGCTATTTCGGCAAAATCTTCCGCCACTATTTGAAGCTGACGCCCGGAGAATTCCGGCGACTCACGATCGAGCACCCTTACGATACCGTCTATTTGGATTAACAAAAGAGGAGCCCGCTTGCCATCCCCGATGGATGCAAGCAGGCTCCGATTTATTGGTCCGTATTGTCCGGAGAAGAGTCCGGCGGCGCTTGCCGGTTCCCCGTCGGGAGTCTTCCGGCCCTGCGCAGCGCCTCGCGAAGCAGATACTCGATATGCCCGTTCACGCTGCGAAACTCCTCCTCCGCCCACCTCTCCACCGCGCGGTGAATTTCGGCGTCCAGCCGCAGCGGGAACGCCTTCTTTTCCCTCGCCATCGCACGTTACCCGTACATCGTACCCGTGTTGATCACGGGCGTCGCCGCCCGGTCGGATACGATCGTGACCATTAGATTGTTGATCATTGCTGCGCGACGTTCCCCGTCCAGCTCGATTCCGTTGTCCTTCAGCTGCTGGAGCGCGGATTCCACCATCGTCACGGCCCCTTCCACGATCTTCTGTCTCGCCGCGATAATCGCGATCGCCTGCTGCCGCTGCAGCATCGCGCTGGCAATCTCGGGCGCGTACGCCAGATGGGTAAGCCGCGTCTCGAGCACCTGGACGCCCGCAAGGGAAAGCCGGGTTTGCAGCTCGCGCGTCAACTCCTGCGATACCTCGTCCGCGTTCCCTCTAAGCGAAGTCTTCTGCTCGTCGTTGAACGTGTCGTAGGCGTAATGAGCCGCGATATGGCGGATCGCCGTCTCGCTCTGCACTTCCACGAACTTGCTGTAGTTGTCGACGTCGAATACCGCCTTCGCCGTATCGACGACCTTGAACACGACGACGCAGCCGATCTCGATCGGATTGCCTTCCGCGTCGTTCACCTTCAGCGTCTGGCTGTTGAAGTTTCGCACCTTCAGCGATACTTTCGTCTTGCCCGTAAAAGGGATGACCAGCCATAGGCCGCTCTCCGTAATCGTCCCCTTGTACCGTCCGAAAAACGTAATGATTTTCGCCTGATTGGGCTGCACGATCGTCAGCGAGGTCAGCAAAACGATGAACACGAGTATCAGCGCAATTCCCCCGACAATGAACCAGCCGTTTACTTCAGGCTCAACGCCCGGGAAGCCGCTCGTCTCCGAGCCGGCATTGACGAACAGAACCACGCTTCCGACAATAGATGCCAACGCCAGCAGCAGCGCCAGAAATCCGTTCACATGCCAAGCTTTCGTTGTCGTCATAGGGTCACCTCTCCACATCTAATATTTATTTGATATTTATATGATATCACTTATGGAATTCAATTTCCACCCTCGCGAAAAGAATTTTGGCGAATTGCAGTCGAACTCTTCCGCTAACGGCGAAAGAACGGGATAATAGAGACATACATCGAACAAGGAGACGATTCAGATGAAATCGATCGGATTTATCGGCCTCGGCACGATGGGAGAGCCGATGGCCGCCAATCTGCTGCGCAAAGATTATCCCGTCCTCATCTACAACCGCACTCCGGGCAAAGCCGACCGCCTGGTTGAACTCGGAGCCGACGTCGCCGCTACTCCCGTCGAGATTGCCAAGCGCGTCGACGTCGTCATCACGATGATCAGCAACGATCAGGCGATCGAAGAAGTGTACTTCGGAGACAACGGGCTGTTTCAAGCGTTGAAGCCCGGCACGGCAATCATCGACAGCAGCACGATCTCTCCGGCGCTTGCCAGGCGGCTCGCCTCCGAAGCCGCGAACCGGTTCAGCGATTTCATCGACGCGCCGGTCACCGGCAGCAAGCCGGCCGCCATCGAAGGCACGCTGCTCTTCATGGCGGGAGGAGACCGGAAGACGGTTGCCGAGCATGAGGAGCTGCTGCTGGCCATGGGGCGGGAAGTAATCTATATGGGACCGAGCGGCAGCGGCGCGAACGCCAAGCTCGCCCATAACACGATCGTCGGCATCAACGCCGCGGGCTTGATCGAAGGCATGGCGATCGCCGCCAAGAGCGGCATCGACGCATCCGCTTTCCTCCGCGTCGTGCAAGGAGGCGGAGCGGCCAGCAAACAAGCGGATCTGAAAGGAAGGAAAATCATCGAGGAGGACTACAGCGTACAGTTCTCGCTGGAGCTCATGCTGAAGGACTTGAAGCTGTCGTCGGTTCTAACCGACACGCTCGGCGTCTCGACCCCGATGCTCGAGTCCGCCAAGAGCCTGTTCCAGCTCGGACAAGCCGCCGGATACGGCGAGCTCGATCTTGCGGCTCTTGCGCGCGTGTACGAGAGCTGGATCGGCCGGAAGATCGGCGAACCTTCCGCGGCGGCTCTCGAAGCCGCGCTTCCGGCGGATGCTCCGACCCAATCGGAAGGATCGGACCGCCGCAAGAAAACGCGGGTTCCGCTGGACATTCCGCTTATGATGTCCGTCTATCAATGGGAAGGCGACGGAGGCTTCCGCGGTCAATCCGTTCGCGGCCGCCTGCTCGACCTGTCGGAGGACGGCCTCCAGATCGAATCGGAATTTCCGCTGGAGAACGATATGTTTATCGTCATCCATTTCCTGCAGGAATCGCAGCTTCCGCCGATGACCGCTCGGATCATTCGAATCGAACGCAAGAAAGGCGCCTTCAAGTACGGCTGCCTTCTGTCGGGCCTGCCGCTGTATCAGCGCCTTCAGCTTCAAGATTATATCGCCGGTCAAGGCTGACCGGCTTGTTCTCCCGCGGCAGGGCCGACATACGGTTGTCGGCCCTGCCGCGCTTCCCCCGATGGGAATTATTTGGACAATTCGATAAACCCTTCCCCGAACACGTCGCGTACGTCGTGAATGGTGATGAACGCGTTCTTGTCGATCGCCTTCACGATGCGCTTGAGCATGCTCAGCTCCTGCTTGCTGATGACGATGTACAAAATCTGCTTCTCGGCCTTCGTATAGTATCCGTGGCCGTGCAGCACCGTCACTCCCCGATCCATCAGCGTATTGACCTGGTCGGCGATCTTCGCATGCTCCGTAGAAATGATCGTGACCGCCTTCTTCGGATTAAGCCCTTCGATGATGAAATCCATCACCTTCGTCGCGATGTACAGCATGACGACCGTCAGCATGACCGCCTGGGCTCCGATAATGAAGTACGATCCGAACACGACGAGCAGGTCGAAGAACAGCAGCGCATAGCTGACGTTCCAATCGAGGTACTTGTGCGCGATCCGCGCCAGAATGACCGAGCCGGCCGTCGTTCCGCCCGCCCGGACGATAATGCCGATGCCCGCTCCGCCGATCACCCCTCCGAAAATCGCGTTCACGACGATCTCGTGGGACTCGATGCGCATACCTTCCGTCAAATACAGAAACAGGGACAGCAGCAGCACGGTAATTACCGTATACGCCACGGTCGTTCGGTCGAGGAATTTATACCCGACAATAAGCAGGAACGAATTCAGAATCAGGCTAACGAGGCCTGGCGACCACCCGTACAAATAATAGAGGATGATCGTGACCCCGGTTACGCCGCCTTCGCCGAACTCGTTCGGGATCGCGAACAGATTGATCGAGAGCGCGAACAGAAGCGCCCCCGCCGCGAGCATGACGAAATCCAACAGCCTCTTTTTCATCATTAAAGCCTCCACACCCGAATCCGGCGCTCACGCAAAACAACCACCGCCGCTTGCTTCGGCGGCAGTGGTTGTCCGGCGTTAACGGAATTCGCTCAGTCGAGATACGAGCAAATGTAATCCGTTACCGTCTTGACCTTGAGCTTAAAGCTGGAGTTGGCCGGCACTTCGAACTTCGTCGGCTCGGAGATGTCCAGCCATTCGTCGCTGCCCGGAAGCAGCACGGAAAGCTCTCCCGCTTGAATATCCATGATTTCCTTCTGCGCCGTGCCGAATTCGTATTCGCCCGGGAGCATGATGCCCAGAGTGACCCTGGTTCCGTCCTCGAACAGAACCGCCCGGCTCGTGACCTTGCCTTCGAAATACACGTTGGCTTTCTTGACTACGGATACGTTGTTGAACTGCGACATCGTTTCTCTCCAGCTCCCTTGTCTGTTTATACCAATTTCTTGAACTCGGCAACGACGTTGTCGACCGTAAATCCGTACTCTTTAATGACGCGGTCTCCCGGCGCGGAAGCTCCGAACGTAGAGATGCCCAGCACCGCTCCGTTATCGCCGACGTAACGCTCCCATCCGAACGGATGCGCCATCTCGATCGCCAGACGGGCTTTGATCGCCTTCGGCAGCACGCTTTCCTTGTAGCTCGCGTCCTGCTTCTCGAACAGATCGAAGCTCGGCAGGCTCACGACGCGAACGTGGATGCCCTGCTCGGCCAGCGCTTTCTGGGAAGCGACCGCCAGCTGCACCTCGGAGCCCGTCGCGATCAGAATGCCTTGAGGCTGGCCGTTCGCCGCTTCGGAGATCACGTAGCCGCCCTTGGCGATATTGTCGCGGGCGGAAGCTGCCGTGCCTTCGAGGATCGGCAGGTTTTGGCGAGTTAGTACGAGCGCGACCGGATTGTCGCGGTTCTGCAGCGCGTATGCCCATGCCGCGGAAGTCTCGTTCCCGTCGGCCGGACGGATAACCGTCAAGTTCGGAATGATGCGGATCGAAGCAAGCTGCTCGATCGGCTCGTGCGTCGGACCGTCTTCGCCGACCGCGATGCTGTCGTGCGTCAGAACATATATGACCGGCAAGCCCATCAGAGCCGCCAGACGAACGGCCGGACGCAGGTAATCGGTGAACACGAAGAACGTGCCGCCGAACACTTTCAAGCCCCCGTGCAGCATAATTCCGTTCATCGCCGCGGCCATCGCGAATTCGCGAATGCCGAAGTAGATGTTGCGGCCGTCGTAGCTGCCCGGCTTATAGACGGACAGTCCCTTCATATGCGTCATTGTCGAGCTTTCCAGGTCGGCGGAGCCGCCTACGAGATAAGGCACGTTCTTGGCCAGGCCGTTGATCGCGTTGCCGGAAGCGACGCGCGTAGACAGCGGCTTGTCCTCCGTGGAATACGCCGGCAGATCCGCGTCCCAGCCTTCCGGGAGCGTGCCGGACAACGCCTGCTCGAATTGTGCAGCAAGCTCGGGATGAGCGGCTTTGTACTTGGCGAATTGAGCTTCCCAAGCCGCATTCGCCTGTTCGCCCGCTTGCTTGATCGCCGCGAAATGAGCGCGTACTTCCTCGGGCACGTGGAATTCCTCGTGAGGCCATTCGTAGAACGACTTCGTCAGCTTCGCTTCGTCCGTTCCGAGCGGGGAACCGTGCGGACCTGCATGACCGCCCTTGCCTCCCTTGTTCGGGGAGCCGTAGCCGATGACCGTCTTCACTTCGATCAGCGTCGGCTTGCCCAGCTCCGCTTGCGCGACTTCGATCGCCTTGCTCAGCGCGTCGAGATCGTTGCCGTCCTCTACGCGAAGATATTGCCAGCCGTACGCTTCGAAGCGCTGGCCGACGTTCTCGGAGAACGACAGGCTAAGCTCGCCGTCGAGCGAAATATCGTTGGAATCGTACAGGACGACCAGCTTGCCCAGCTTCAGATGGCCGGCCATCGAAGCGGCTTCCGATGCGACGCCCTCGGACAAATCGCCGTCTCCGCAGATGGAGTATGTAAAGTGATTAATAACCTCGAAGCCGTCGCGGTTATACGTAGCGGACAGCTGCGCTTCCGCCATCGCCATGCCGACAGCCATCGCGATGCCTTGGCCCAACGGGCCTGTCGTCGCGTCTACACCGGCCGTATGGCCGAATTCGGGATGCCCCGGAGTCAGGGAGCCCCATTGACGGAAGTTCTTCAACTCTTCGATCGGAAGATCGTACCCGCTCAAGTGCAGCAGGGAGTAGAGCAGCATCGAGCCATGGCCCGCGGACAGAACGAAACGGTCGCGGTCGATCCATTGCGGGTTGGACGGATTGTGCTTCATCGATTTGGCGAACAATTGATACCCCATCGGGGCGGCTCCCATCGGCATGCCCGGGTGGCCGGACTTCGCTTTCTCGATCGCGTCGATGGAAAGCGTGCGGATCGTCGTTACGGATAATTGATCGATCGTTTTCGTGCTGGCTGTCATGAAACAGAGCCCTCCTCTTGTCTATTCGCGTACGCTGCCGGCGATTGCGCCGCAGTCGTACGGTTTGCGCTCGATTGATTGTAACACGCGAATTTCGTTAATGGCACATCGGCTTACACGAACACGACGGTTTTGTTTTGATAGACGAGCAGCCTGTCTTCCACATGCCACTTCACGGCGCGGGCCAGAACGATTCTCTCGATGTGGCGTCCGATCCGCTTTAGCTCGGTGACGTTGTCGCGATGGCTGACGCGCTGGATGTCCTGCTCGATGATCGGGCCTCCGTCCAGCTCTTCCGTTACATAGTGTGCCGTTGCCCCGATCAGCTTAACCCCGCGATTGTAAGCTTGCTGGTAAGGCTTGCCCCCGACGAACGCCGGAAGGAAGGAGTGATGGATGTTAATGATCCGGTTGTGGTACTGCTCGATGAATTTCGGGGACACGATCTGCATGTAGCGGGCGAGCACGATCAGGTCCACCTTGCCGGCGGTCAATTCGCGCTGCTTCTGCTCGGCTTCGGCTTTCGTATCCGGCGTGACCGGCACGTAGTGATACGGAATTCCGAACGATTCTACGATGCCTCTCATGTCCTCGTGGTTGCTGATGACCATGCTGATCTCCGCGTCGAGGTCTCCGGCCTGCCATTGCCAGAGCAGCTCCAGCAAGCAGTGGTCCTCCTTGGAGACGAACACCGCGATTCTCTTGCGGCGTGCCGCGCGGAAGACGCTCCATCTCATCGAGAAGCGGTCGGCGACGCGGGTGAAATCCTCTTGAAGCGAAGGCAGGCGCTGCTCAAGTTCCTGCAGATCGAACTCGATCCGCATGAAGAACATGCCGCCCTCCGGGTCCATCGTATACTGATCCGACTGGACGATATTCGCTCCTTGCTCGTACAGGAACTGGGACACCGCCGCGACGATTCCCGCCTTGTCCGGGCAGGAGATGAGCATGCGGGCCCGCACGCTCTTGTCATCCTGCCGTTTGTTTCCTTGCGTCTGGTAAGTGTGACTCATCGTTCTTCTTCTACCTCTCTTATGGACGCTGCCTGCAGCCAGGCAGGAAAGTTATTGTTGGGACAGCCACTCTTCGCCCGCCAAGTAAGCGAGCAAGCGATGGTTTACTGCTTCTTCGCTGTAATCTTCGGGGAACACGCGATTTTCCAGCAGCATATCGTACAGCCGCTCCATCGGTTCGCGAGGGTCGGCTTTTCTCGCTTTGGCGTCGGACTTCAGCAGTTCCCACGTGCTCAGCACGTACAGGCGGGAATCGATGCCGACTTTATCGAAGAAATGGTGCAGCCGTTCGACGTCGACCATGAACTCGCCTCCGAATCTCTCTTCGGCGTCCCCTCTGAGCATCGCGATCTCCGCTTCGTACATCGGGCGTTCGTTCTTGCCGATCCACGGCGTCTCGAGAATAAAAGGCTTGCCCTTCAAGAGCTCGTGGCCGACAACTCCCGCGATCCCCTCGTATCCGATCCAGCCGGAGCCGATCGGGGCATGACGGTCCTTCGCCGCTCCGAGCGGATTTTTGCTGTCGTTGACGTGCACGACCGCGATCCGGTCAAGGCCGACGATGTCGTCGAATTTGCGCAGCACGCCGTCGATGTCGCCCACGATATCGTAGCCGGCATCGTGAATGTGGCAAGTATCCATGCAGACGGTCAAACGCTCGTTCAGCCGGACGCGCTCGATGATCTGCGCCAGCTCCTCGAAGGAGCGGCCGATCTCGGTGCCTTTGCCTGCCATCGTCTCGAGCGCGATGTTCACGTCCGTCTCCTTGGTCCCTTCCAGCACCTCGTTCAGCCCTTCGGCAATGCGCGCGATGCCGTATTCGGGGTCCTTCTCCGTATACGCGCCGGGGTGCAGCACGATGTTCTTGACGCCGATGCTGTGCGTCCGGCGAATCTCCTCCTGAAGGAAATCGACCGCCAACCGATAAGTATCTTCCTTATAAGAACCCAGATTCACGATATAAGGCGCATGCACGACGATCTCTCCGATGCCGGCTTCCGCCATCGCTTCCTTGCCCTGCGGAATGTACAGATCCTCGATCGGCTTCCTTCGAGTGTTCTGCGGCGCGCCCGTATAAATCATGAAAGTGCTCGATCCGTAGGAGGACGCCTCCTTCGTGGCCGTTAGCAAACCCTTGTCCGAGAAAGAAACATGCGATCCGATTTTTAACATTTTCCGGCTCCTCCCGCCATTCGTTCCGTCCCCTTCCGAACGTCCGGGGCTTGTTGTCGCAATTATTTCCCTATTGTATCGCGAACGTCGAAATAAATCTAGGAATGCGGTATAATTTCAAGATGAGGTGATCGTTATGGGTGAGACCCCAACTTGGTTTATTTATTTCATCGCGTTCTGGACGGTCGTGCTCGTCTTGTTCATGAGCATAGGCGGCTTCTTCATGTTCCGCAAATTCCTCAAGGTGCTCCCGCAGAGAGACGGGAAATCCAAGCTCGATTGGCAAAATTATTGGGTGGAACGAAGCCGCGATCTGTGGACTCCCGAGTCCAAGGAAATGCTGCAGACGCTCGTGTCTCCGGTTCCGACTCCATTCCGCGATATTGCAAGCCATTCCATCGCAGCCAAGATCGGGCAGATTGCCGTGGAGAGCGGCGCGTCCGAAGTGACGAAAGAACACTGCATCGAGGGCTACATACGCGCGACTCCGGCTCGCGACCATAAGAGTCTCATCAGCTTCCTGGAGAAGAAACAAATCGACTATTCCGCCTACAGCCACCTGCTGAAATAATCGTATCCGCCGCGAAGGTTCGGAAAAAACCGAAACCTTTGCCGACATTCTTCGTCTAACCTCTTAGGAGGTGCATCAACACGATGAAAAAACGCAACCGAACGACGATGACACTGGGAGCCGCCATGTTGGCTCTGGCGTTGATTGGGACAGCTTGCAGCGGCAACGACAATACGAGTTCCTCTCCGTCCGCCAGCCCCTCCGCCTCGGCCAGTCCGTCCGCGAGCCCGACGCCCGACTCGGACAATCCGAGCCCGTCCGCTTCTCCGGAACGGATCGAAGCTAAGGGAAAATACGTTGGCCTTCAAGATAGCCACTCCGTTGAAATCGAGACCGAGCAAGGTCCGACGGGATTCCAGGTCACCCCGGAAATCGCCGAGAAAGTCGACTCCTGGGACCCGGACACTCCCGTCAAATTCCAATATATCGTTGAGAAAATAGACGGAGACGCGGGCACGGTCGAGCAGAAAACGATCGTCTCCATCGACAAGGAATAACCGTTACCGAGGAGGGGGCGCGGCATGCGCTTGTTGCTGTGCGGAGGAACCGGGTTTATCGGCAAAGCTTTAACGCACGCCCTGCTGTCGAGAGGGGACGAAGTGTGGATCGTCACGAGGAAGAAGACGGCCGCCGCGCCCTACGACAGCGCGCTTCCCCACCCTCGCTACGTGACATGGGAAGAATGGGACGCCGATCCCGATCGCCTGTCGGGTTTTGACGGCATCGTCAACCTTACCGGGGAAACGATTAATCAGCGTTGGACCGACAAGGCCAAGGAGCGGATCGTCCGCTCCCGGGAGCAGGCCGCGGAACGGATCGCCGAGCACGTGAAGCGCATGCGCTATCCGCCGGAAGTCGTCGTGAACGCTTCCGGAATTTCGCTGTACGGCCACTCCGGCGAACAAGTCTTCGACGAATCGTCCCCCGCTCTGCCCGCCGACTTCCTCGGCGAGACCGTCGTCCGCTGGGAAGCGGCAGCGGATCTGATTCCCGCGAAGCGGCTCGTCAAGCTGCGCATCGGGCTCGTCTGCGCCCGGGAAGGCGGGGCTTTCCCGCTGATCCGGCTGCCGTACCGGCTGTTCGGAGGGGGACGCATAGGCGACGGCAAGCAAGGTCTGCCTTGGATTCATCTGCAGGACATGGTCTCCCTGATCTTGTTCTGCCTGGATAACAAGTCGATCGAAGGTCCCGTGAACGCGGTCGCTCCCGACCCGGTATCCAACGACGAATTCGGCAGGGCGCTCGGCAAAGCCATGAAGCGTCCGCACTGGTTCCCGGTTCCGGGCTTCCTGCTGCGCGGCGCCCTCGGCGAGATGAGCACGCTCGTGCTGACCGGGCAGAAGGCGATGCCCCGCAAGCTGCTCGATCACGGATTCAAGTTCGCCTTCCCTAAACTCGAAGAGGCCCTGCGGGACTTGTCCCGCTAGGGCTTTTCTTTATCTCGATCCGGGAGTTTCGTTGTACGACGGTTACGGTTAGCCCCCCTCAGCCAGTTGAAAACGGTACTGCGAACAAGCCAGCGTCAGGCAATCTCCCGGCTGAAGCGCATACAGCTCATAGGGAGCCATCGGCTTGTTGTTAAGCCGCGATCCGTTGCGCGAGCCCAGGTCTTTCACCTTCCACTGTTCGGACACCTTCACGAACTCGACATGGGAGCGAGAAATCCCGTCCGTCTCGTCCACATGGTCGGCCGCCTCTTCGGATCGTCCGATGACGAGGGAATCGCCGCTCAGAGGGATTCGAAACTGCTCGTGTTTCGACTTCCACACCAAGCAATACGGTTCCGGTTCCGGTGAAGACTGCCGATCCAGCAAAGCGGTCCGCTCCTGTCCGGAGATCCACGTCGTCTCCGGCGTATTCGTGCCGCTCTCCGGAATACGGGGGCCTCCCGTATCCCGCTCCTGCGGCTTGGCTGCCGCCGCAAACCCCGGAGGCGACCATTCCGGGCCGGCTCCGTTTGCTTCGTTCGCCGCATATCGATTGCGGAAGGCGGCTTCGATCTCTCTCGGTCCCGGTTCGGTAGATGCCTCTCCCCGACGAAACGGTCCAAGCCGCATAGGCGGACCATTCCAGAACAGAATAGCCGCCGCTCCGGCGATCAAGGTCAAGCAGACGCAGAGCAGCAGTTGCTGCTGGCCCGGCCGTTCCAGGTACACGAACTTCCAAGCCGCTGCCAGCAACAGCAATGCCGAGCAGACGACGATGATTCGCCAGCGGGCAGGATCGAATCGTTCGCCGCCGCCAACTTCTTCAGAGTTCTCCTCGTCCCTCTGTCTTACCGAGTCGTATCGATGCTGCGACGGCTCTCCCCAAAGCTCGGACACCGGCTGCGGATCTTCGGTAGCCGGCTGCAGAAGATCCCACGAACGGCTTCTCGGCTTATTTTCTTCGGCCTGTTGAAGCGCTGCCGCCTTCGGCCATAGGACAGGCGGAGCGCCAGGCTCCTCCTTGCGAACGCTGGCAGAAGGAAATGCAGCTCCTCCAGACGCTTCGGCCAAATATGCCCTGCCTAATCGCCCCAATGCCGACGGCACGAATTCCGCGCCGGACACCAACCGCAAAACTTGCTGGAAGATCGGCCCGTCCGGCTCCTTCACGCGCATCATCCATCTGACGATCAACCGCTCCAGATCGTCTTTCCAATTGGGCGAAGGCAGAACGAGAGGCAAATAAGTAAAACGCAAATCCTGAACTTCGTTCCCCGCGAAGATGAATTCGTCCTGCAGCCGGACCCGCTCGACATCCAGCATAATCAACCTGCACTCCTCCAGCGTATCCGCAAGCTTGCACAACGCCTCCATCATCTCGCTCATCGACCACCAGGATGCCCGCATCGCCTCCGACAGCATCCGCGTTCCGGCCAAAGAATACCTTAGCGAGACCCGGCCGTCGCACTCTTCCACTTCAAGCGGAAGCAGCGAACGCACTTCGCAGCGCTGAAGCATGCGCAGCTGCGTCTCGTTGATCTCGCTGCGCGACAACGGCGGATCGCGTTCCACGACCATGATATGTCCTCTGCGCTGCTCGAACCTTACCGATAGCGGCAATGCCTTCATTCGCTTCTATCCCTTCCCCAGTAAAATCAGAAATCCGGGAGCAACCGCCAGCATAAAAGGAAACTTCGCTTTCCTTCCCCCGCTTGCCGGATGCTCTCCCCATGGCCACTTCAGCTTCTTTCCCAGCGTTCGCAAGCCGGGCGCCCTCAGCGCCAAAATTCCGCAAGCGATTCCTCCCCCGACCAGCACGGAGACCAGCAGCAGCTCGAAAGTCAGCGCGGGCCCCGCCCAAGTGCCGAACGCCCCGAACCATTTGACGTCTCCGCCGCCGATGCCGCCCAGACGGTTCATCGCGTACAGCGGCACGATGCCGCACAGCGACCCGATACAAGCCCAGGCCAATCCGCTTCCTCCATACGCGATAAATTGATACGCCAAACCGCCCGCCGCGAAGACGGCATTCAGCGCGTTCGGAATCCGCATGCTGCGCAAATCCGTCCAGCAAGCCGCGGCCAACAACGTCCCGGCAACGAGCCACTCTCCCCAGTTCAACGCTTCTCCTCCTCGTTCGCGGTCTTGCCCGCGACATCGAACGAATGCTGCCAGACTCCGCCTTCCCCGTTCGATACTTGCATGCCCCATTGGCCGGGCGTCGTCCTTCCGGAAACGTGCCATGTCCACGATGCCAGTCCCGATGCGTCGGCGGTCGCTCTTCCGAGATTTTTCGCTTGGCTCGGGCCGCTCTTGTACAGGATGGACAGATCGACGACGGCTCCAGGCGCCGTCCGTATGACAAGCGTCGCCTTGCGCCCCGGCTTCACCGGGTTCGGCTCGAGCGACACGAACGAAACCTCGAACGGATCTCCGGCCCCTTCATCCTCGGTTTGTCGGGAGGTCGAAGGACTTCCGCCGATCCACGCCCGCTCTCTGGCCGATTCACGGAGGACAAGCCTCCGCCCCAGGAACGGAACCCGCATCGGCAGCGTATATTCCGCCTCCAAGGTCACGTAAGCGTCGGCGCGGTCCTCAACGTCCGGAAGTCCGACGGAAGTCAGCCGAACGTCGGACAGCTTCAGCACGCGCCGATCCGCGAACTGCTTCATCAGTTCTCCGAACGCAAGCTTGGCGGCATGCTCCTCCACCGACAACGATACGTTCGAAGCCCGCTCCGCCCACTCGTTCATCGGAGCGGGCAGCCACTGTCCGTATTCGCGCAACGAATCGGCTACGCTTAGCCATTTGTCGTTCCACTGCTCGATCTGCCGGTTCAGTTCCGACCCTCTCGCTTTGTCCGTCGCCAGCGCCACCGGATACCATGCGGCAGCCGCCTGCCTCGCCGTCTGCGACAATGCGCCGTGAAGCGCCATGGAGATGACCGCCGTCTGCGCGAGAAAGATCAAAAACAGAATAAACAGCAGGAAGATCGGCATGACGAGCGCGCTCTCCAGCGTCACGCTGCCAGACCCGGACCGGTCCGATCGCGGCCGTCTATACGTAGGAATGATCCGCGATATACGTCGCCTCATAGCGATTCCCCTTTATCGATCCGCCCAGGTTCCCAACCTTCCCCATCGCCTTAAGCAAGCCGGGAAAAAACCACAATCGGACCGTTGCCGTCCCTTCCCCGCTCGCATACGTGTAGGCGCCGCGAAAATCGAGACCGGAAGCGTGCTCCATCAGCGCGATCGTTCTTGCCGTCGAATTCGCGCCCCCGCCATGCAGCAAAAGAAACAGCCGCAAATAATCGGTGTAATACGTATCCGCCTTCAAGTATTTCGACAGTTGGATTTTGCCGGCGCTTAGCAAAGCTCCCATATCCGCCATCGCTTGCGTAATTCCGTAGACGAGGGCTGCGGCCAGGACGAGCAAGGGATGTCCCATCGTCCGGCACTCGATCAGCCCCTCCATCGTTCGGACCGCGAGGCGAAAAGCGAAAATTTCCCCGTACGCCGCCGCGATGTTGCCGGAAGGATGGTTCAGTCCGTAAAGGATGTATTCGGTCTCCTGGCTGTGAACATCCAGGGAAACCTCCCCTCCGGCCAGCAATTCCTTCGCCGACGACGGAGCGAAATGCGTCAATCTTCCAAGCGCATACTCGGAGAAATAAAGCTGATCCCTCGCTCCCGTCACCGCTCCTTCCAGCAAGTCCAGCAAACCGTTGACCGAAGACATCGCCTCGTCTCTCCCCTGGGAAGAATCTCCGCTTCTTTGCGCTCGACCGGCCTCCTCTTCGGCGCGATTCCACTCCCGGTTGGCTGCATACAGCACGCTCGTCCGCTCGAAACTTGCCTTCTCCTGGTCCAAGCCTAATCTTCCGGAGAACGAACCGAGAAAGTTCCCCGCGCTCCTCCACTCGGATGCCGCCCTGCTCTCCTCCTGCTTGCGCTCCTCGTCGTAGGATCGACGGGATACCAAAATTTCCAGCCGCTTCGCAACGACTCTTCCTCCCGGCCCATAGTCGCCGGAGAACTCGGAAAGACGTTCTCTCGCCCGCGCTTCCGCTGCGCTTAACGCCGCTCCCATTCCAGTTGAACCTGGAACTGAGCCGATTAAGGACGACAAGGAGCCGAGCTCGCCTGCCAGCGACAACCCTTGCGAGTACTGCCGGTCGATCTCGGCTTCGTACTCTTCGAAGAAAGAAGGTGGCAAAATCAAATCTTCCGCGGACCTGCGAAGCTCCTCCATCGTTTGCCGATGCTCGGCTTCCATCGCTTCTTCGGTCGCCCCGCCGATAGGTCCGGCCGCGCCGCGCGAATGCTCCACGATGGACATCATCTCCTCGTTCGCTCTCTTGGCTTTGCCCAGCGCCTCCTTCGCCTTGAATTCGAAGCCCTCGGAGTCCGCTCGCGCTTCATCGGCCGCCTTCCCGAGCTCCCTCGCCGCCAAGACGGCACGAGACTCGTATGCGGCGACTTCGGCCTCGTAACGCGGACCTTCCGGCCTGCTCTTCTCGATCTCTTCCGGAACTTCGCCGCTGTCCAGCCTTGCGCTCTTCTCCTCCTCCCACCCCCTAAGGGATTCCCTTCGCGACTTGTCCTCCTCTCTCTTCGAGACATAGTCGTCGTAGCCCCCTGCCACTCCTCCCGCCGAGCCGAGAGCGGATTCGGCCTTCCGTTCCGCCTTCGCGCCGTGCTCCTTCTGGCTGTCGTACGCGTCGTCGAACGCCTTCTCCCTGCGATCGTAGGCTTTGCGCATCTTCTCCAGCAGGTCCACCGTGCGGGTCGCTTCCTTCATCGTGCCCGACAACCCTTTGAAGCGCGCAGCAACCTCGACCGTAAGATCGATCGGCGCCTTGTACTTCATTTCTTCGAGAACTTGCCTGCGGAAGACGTCGTGGGCGGCAAGCGGCCGGCTCTCGGTCACCTCCGCCTGTTCCCAGCGCGTATCCAGGAACGGAAACGCTTCCCCATCCCCCGACGGAGAGTTTCCTTCCAGCGTTGTCCGGAATACGTCGTTCGCGGCTTCCCCTCCCCGTATAAACAATCCGTATCTGGCGTAAATGAGCGGGTCGAACGACGACATCGCCGAACGAACGCCGGACTTGACCGACAGCTCCGCCTGCTTGCGGAAAGCCGCAATGCGGGCGAAATCGATGAGCAGGGAGGTCAGCAGGAACAGCGAGGCCGTCGCCGCTATGAAGTAGACGGAAACGGATCCCGACGTCCCCTGTCGCCGCGCCTTTTTCATCCCCCAGCCCCCCCTTTCCCGAGCGCCGATTTGCGCTTGTTCAAGACTTCGCCGGCCTGGGAGCGATATTTCTCCTTCCCTTCCGGGGCGTTGCGCAGCTTGGCCGCGTAGTAGCGAACCAGATCGAACGAGCGGACGAATTCCGCCGGTTCCACGACGAGCGCGGACACCTTCGCATCGGCCGGCCCCCCTCCCTTGAACCGGGCAAGCGGCACCGAGAACCAAGAGCTGACGAGCTCCGCATCGATCTCGCGCTTAATGCTGAAGTTCCGATAGCCCAGCTCCCCAGAGCCGACGCGGTGCTTGGCGGAAGCGGCATAAGCCGCGCTCTTAAGCTTGTCCTCGGCGGAGCCTCCCTCCCCCGGCGCCATGCCCGGGTAGACCTCCACTCGTATTCCCGCTTCTCCCGAGGCGAGTCCGAACAGACTCTGCACGAGGGCATCGTCGGTCAGACGCCAGTATAGGCCATCGTATTCGCCTGCGGGATACCCGCCCGTGAGCGGGTCGGAAGATGAGTTCGACCAGCCGAACGCGGCGCGCTCCGTCATGACGGACGAACTATAGTACACCAGCGCCCCTTGCGAGATGTACAAGGCAAATAAGAGCAGCATAAACGTCAGCATCATCACCCAGGGAAGCAGCATCGACGCTTCGAGCGTAAACGTACCGGACGAGTCCTTCATTCCCCGTCCGCTCCCCGAGTGCTCTCTCTCGCTTAGGTTAATCGAATACTTCATCCGATTTGGTCTCAACTTTTTCCATCAAGCTTTTCAGAAATCCGATAATCTCTTCCCGGAACACGAGCACGATAGCGATCAGCACCGCCACGATCAACACCAGCTCCAGCGTCCCGATTCCCTCTTCGTCGTCGCGCAAGGCGCGAAAAGCGTTAAGTCCGTACCGATACAAAAATCCGATCATTCCTATCATCCTTTCTATTCGTCAGTTTGATCTCTCACATCATGAATACGGCCGGAGCTCCGACCATGACCATGATCAACAGAAACACGATTGTCAACGGAAACGCCAGCCTCGAAGAGGCTTGCTCGCCCATCGTTCTCGCGATCGCCTTCCTCTTCTCCCACATCTGCCTGGTCAACTCCCGCAGCGCGGGAATGAACGCATCCCCGCCTCTTCTCGCGTTGATCAGCACGGTCGTCGCGAACAGTTTGGCCTCGGGAATCGCGCATCTTCTTCCCCATTCTTCGAGCGCCGCCGCCAAGCTTTCTCCTCGCTTCATGCTCTCGATCGCCGCTCTCAGCTCCGCGTACAGAGGATTGTCGTCGGAGGCGGCTCTCCTCTTCTCGGCCGATCGGGCCAAAGCGCGCATGACGTTCTCTCCCGCGTTCACCATCAGCAGCAGCTTGCTTAACAGCTCCGGCAGCTCCGTAACCATGCTCTGGCGGCGCTTGCCGACTTGTCCGGCAAGCTCCTTCATCCGCAGGAGGGGCAACATTCCTCCGAGCAGCCCCCCGACGGCGAGCAACTCCGGCGTATCCGCCGCCCAAGCCAACACACTCATGCCCGTCAGCGCCGCATAGGCAAGTCCCGCTCCCTCAGCCGCCCAATCGATCAGCTTGTTTTCCGAACAGGAGCCTCCGTTCAACAAAGCCAACGAGACGCGCGCCCTATCTAGCAGCGGCAGCACCCTTCTCTGAACGGTGGGAATCCGCAGCACAACCGCAAACGGATCTGTACGCAGTCTGATCCGCTGCCCTCTCAGATCGCGCCAGGACATCGCGACAAGGCAGGCGTAGGCAACGAGGAGCGCCGCGCAGACGATCTGAATCAGCCATCCGCTCATAGCTTGATATCCATAATGCGCATCATCCACCAACTGCAAAGCGCCAACAAGAGCAAACAAACCGTCAGCACGACGATCCCCATCCCTTCTCTCATCGGCTGCATGTAATCGGCAGCCAGAAAGCCAAGTATTCCGACGAACGCGAAGGGCATCGCCATCATGATTCTCGCTTCGAATCTCTTCTGCGCGATCAGTACCGACACTTCCAGCTCGACGTCCATCTTCTCGGAAATGAGCAGCGATGTTCTTCTGACCACTTCCACGAGGTCCCCTCCCGATCTCTTGCAAATCGCGATCGCTTCCGCAAAATTCCTCACCTCCTCTAAGTCGGATCGCGCCGCAAAGTCCTGCAAGCCGGTTTCAAGCTGCTCTCCGTTGCTCAGCCGATTGACGATCGCCCTCAGCTCTCTGATCAGATCGGAGCGGCTGTCGCCGATCAGCAGCACCAAGTCGCTCTCGAGAGCCATGAAGGCGTTCTCGACGGACCTGCCTGCGGACAGCAAGGAGGTCAGTGCCTGCAGAGCGTCCTTGAACTGCTGTCTCAGCTTATCCTTGCGCCGCCGACATAGGCTGATAGCATAATGCCTTGGGTACAGTAGCCCGAGCGGAGCGGCGACGGCTGCGATACCCGGATGCCGGTACAGTACCCATATGATCGCGTAACAGGCCGTGCAGCCGACGAAGATCGCCCACGCCTTCTCCTTCGCGCTGAGACGATAGACCGAATAATCCGTCATCCCCTTTCCTCCTTCAGCAGTCCGGCATGGCGCAGCTTGCCCGTATCGCGAAGCGGAGCGACTCTGCGCAAGCTTCCGACAATGCGGCCGTCCCGCTCCCTTTCCTCCTCGAAGCGAAACAGCGTGTTCAATCGAACTTCGCCTTGCTCGATTCCCGTCACTTCGCATATTTCGGCTACGCGTCGGCTGGAATCCCGGAAGCGGCTCAAATGAACGACAATATCGAGCGCCGAAGCCATCTGCTGGCGGACTACGGGCACCGGCAAATCCGCTCCGCTCAGCACCATCGTCTCCAGCCTTGAGATCATGTCCTTGGCGCCGTTCGCGTGCCCCGTGGACAGCGAGCCTTCATGACCGGTATTCATCGCCTGCAGCATATCGAGCGCCTCCCCGCCGCGAACTTCGCCGACGATGATCCGGTTGGGCCTCATCCGCAGCGACGCCCGAATCAGCTCGCGAATGCCCAATTGCCCTTTGCCTTCGCTGTTCGCGTTGCGCGTCTCCAGCGAGACGAGATTGGCTATCCCGCGAAGCTGCAGCTCTGCGGCGTCTTCGATTGTAATGACTCTTTCGTGAGAGGGAATCCACTGAGACAAAGCGTTGAGGAACGTCGTCTTGCCCGAGCCGGTGCCACCGCTGACAAATAAGTTGTATTTGGCCCTTACCATGTCCCGCAGAAATTCGGCCGCCTCCCTCGAGATCGCGTCCTTGGCGATCAAATCTTCGATGCCAAGCGGCTGGTGCGGGAACCGACGGATCGTCACGGTCGGCCCCTTCAATGCGATCGGAGGAAGAACGACATGCACCCGCGAGCCGTCGGGAAGCCGCGCGTCCACGATCGGAGAAGCTTCGTTGACAATGCGGTTCACCCGCCCGACTATGCTCTGAATGAGATCCTCCAGCCTCTCGTTGCTCTCGAATCCAAGATCGACCGCTCTTAACTCCCCTCTCTTCTCGATAAAAATCTCTCTATGGGAATTGATCATGATTTCCGTTATCTCCTGGTCTTCCAGCAGCGGCTGAAGCGCATCCAAGCCTCGAAACGAGTGATATAGACGCATCACCGCGGCCTTGCGCTCTCCCGCCGTCATTCGCCTTGCCCGCTCTCCGCGAAACAGCTCGTCTTCGATCAGCTTCCGCAAGTCGTCGTCCGTGATCGAATCGTCCCAAGTCATACGGGCGCGAACGGCGTTCCGGAGTTCAACCAACTCCTCGATCGTGAGCCCGCTGTCCGCCATGTCCTTCTCCCCTCCTCCTGCGCTCCGCAGACGAACCGCCGGTTCCCGCCCCCAGGATGTCCAGAAGCCGTTCAACCGCCCCGGAGTATGCAGGCGACGAGAGCAGCCTTCCCGGCTGGTCGACCGCCTTCCACTGCGGAATGTACGGAAGCGTAAGCGCCGGTTCCGTTCCCGGCAGCGTCCAGCGATTAACGGGCCTTGCTCCCGCCGCCCGGTTCATGACGAACGTCGGATGGAGCGCCGCTCCTTCCAAACGGGGCTCCCAGTAGCGAAGCAGCTTCTCTGCCTTCAGCAAACCTTGCGCGTCGTCCAGCGTCAGCCAGACGATCCGGTCGCTCCGCTGAAGAAGGCTGCGATGCCACTCCCCCGCGCCGGAATCGGGGTCGACGACGATGACATCGTACCGGTTCGCCTGTTTCAGCTTGTCGAGCAGGTCTGCCGTAATCTCCGGAACAAGGGCGAGCCTCTCCCCGGGATGCTCCGGAGCGTCGATATAATCGGCCCGCAATTGCGACTGATGCCGGCACAGCCGCCGCGACAGCTCGTCCCACTGCTCGGGACGCGCCTGCAGAGCGTAGAGGAGGCTGGATAAGGCGTCCGGCTCCCCGCTGCCGAACAGAAGCGATGTCGCGTTCAACTCCTCGAGATTGAGATAGAGAACGCGCAGCCTCCTTTCCCCCGCTTGACGAACAAGGTTTAACGCCGCTGTCGTCTTGCCGACGCCTCCCGAGGCCGAAAATACCGTCCACACCTGACATCCCCCTTCCAGCTTGGCCCCTTCCATCCCAAGCACTCCTCGGATGCCGCTCAGCAGAGCCGGCAGAGGCTGATAGCGGACAAGCTTCTCCCAATCCTCTTCCCCGCCTTCGTTCCCGTCCGCCAGAACGATAATTTTGCCGGCTTTCCCTCCGTCGGCCAGCGCACGTCTCACCATCTCCAGTTCTCCGATCAGCGCGTCGATTTTCCCGCCACTCTGCAATTCCATTTTCAACGCTCCGACATGCGTGTAAGCGGCCACCTCCCAATCCTTCTCCTCCTCCCGCAAGTACTCTGCCAGCTTGGCGACGTACTCTCGCTCCTCCGCCGCCAACACGATCCTCTTTACCATCGTCCGCCTCCTTCCCGGAAAACAAAAAACCGCAAACCCCGACGCATAACGCGTCGAAATTTGCGGTGCTTCCGCTTTCGCTTATTGATTTGTAGCCTTACAATACCATGTCCTTCCATTCTCGTCAACGGGCGTTTCCGAGTACGCTCAATCCTTGTCGACCAGATCCCGCTGCAAATAAGTTTCCAGCGTGTTCGTAATCTCGTAGGTCGTCTGAGCCAGATCGTAGTTCTCGTATGCGTGCTCGCAGGAGGCGCGATAGCCCAGCTCCCGTTCATAGTGCCCCAGATGCTTGGCGATGACCTCTTCCGGCAGCCCCAGATTGCGCTGACGATCCTCCGCCGTCCTCCGGTCCACGTAGAGAAACAGGCGTACCGCTTTATCCCCGTAAATATGTTTAAGAATGCTAGCGCCTTCATGATTCAAGATCAGATAGACGGAATCGTGCTGATCCAGCTTGCTTTCGATATCCGCGCTGCGAATGCCGTACAACTGACCGTCGATTTCCACGCTTTCGAGAAATTCGCCCCGCTGCTCCAGCTCCCGGTATTCGTCATGGTTGACGAATACGTAATCCTGTCCGTTCACTTCCCCCGGTCTGGGAGGCCTGGTCGCGTAAGAAACGATCTTCTCCATGCCGAAGGTTTGGCCGACCGCTTCCGCAACCGATTTTCTTCCGGAACCGTCCGGTCCGGTAAAGACGAAGATTCGATTCCGATTCGTTTCGCGCATCCGCACGCGCATCCACTCCTTCCTCATGGAAACGGTTCATCCCTTAAAATATACAGAATTATCCGATAATTATTAATTATAGAAGACGAAACCTCGAACCGTCAATCGCTAAAGCGATCGATTTGAACGCTTATTGCGAACGCGAAGACGGGGGGACGGCAGACGGCACATATTCCCAATATTAAGATGCCCTTAATTTCTCAATACAGGGACAAGCAACATGATATACTCCATTTTGTCATCTAGAACAACTTCAGGAGGAACTTACATGAACTTCGGACAACGGCTCAAGAAAATCGCAATCGGCGCGACCTGCTTCGCGGTCCTTGCGACGGGCATTGGCGCGCTGGAACAACCGTCCGCTCATGCGGCGACCACGGTGTCGGCAAGCGCGACGTCGACCCAGAAAGCGAATGCGGTCATTTCCGCAGCCCAGCAGCTTAAAGGCAAAGTCAAATACAAATTTGGAGTCAACAATCCTTCCAAACTGTGGTTCGACTGCTCTTCCTTCACGAAATACGTGTTCGCCAAGCAAGGCGTCAACCTGAAGTGGGGCTCCCAAGCGCAGAGCAAGCAAGGCGTCTACGTGTCCAAAAGCAATCTGAAAAAAGGCGATCTCGTCTTCTTCAGCGTATCCAAGCCGGGCAGAGTCAATCACGTCGGCATCTACATCGGCAACGGGCAATTCATCCATAACACGATCGGCGGCAGCGTCAACGGCGTTATCGTCAGCAAATTGAGCAGCTACTCCAAACGTTATATTACAGCGAGAAGAGTGCTCTAACCGGACGGACGGAGCTGTCCTGAATCCTGCTTTACATAACCGCGGACAGCTCCTTTTCCTCCTTACCCCTTAGACTTGAACAAGTCGCCCATCGCTCCCAAGCTTCCCAGCGTTTCCGCGACGCTTGAAGGGAGGAACACCTTGTTCGCCGGTCCTTTGGCGATTTCCCCGAGCGCTTCGAACGAGCGGTAGGCCAGCACTTTCTCGTCGAGCCCCGCCGCCCGCAGCATCTCGATTCTCGCTTTCTCGGCCTCGGCCACCGCCAGAATCGCCTTCGCCTCTCCCAGCGCCTCCAGTTCCTGCGCCTGCCGCAAGCCTTCCGCTTGGCGAATGCGCGCCTCTTTCTCGCCTTCCGCCTTCAAGATTTTACTCTGCTTATCCCCTTCGGACCGCAATATCAAATCCTGCTTCGCCGCTTCCGCTTCCAGAACGATCGCGCGCTTGTTCCGCTCCGCCTTCATCTGCTTATCCATCGCTTCCTGAATGTCGCCGGGCGGTTTGATATCCAGCACTTCGACCCGCTCGATGCGAACGCCCCATTTCTCGGTCGCTTCGTCCAGCGCCAGGCGAATGTTGGAAGAAATTCGTTCCCTTCCCGACAACGTCTCGTCCAATTCCATGTTCCCTATTATTTGACGAAGCGTAGCGGTCGTAATGTTGCGCACTCCGTACACATAATCGGAAATTCCATATGTAGCCTGCTCCGGAGCGACGATCTGGTAGAAAATAATCGTGTCGATCTGCACCTGGACGTTGTCCTTGGTAATGACCGTCTGCGGCGGCACGTTCGCTTGCTGGATTCTCAGGTCGTGGAATACGCGAACGTTGTCGATGAACGGAACGAGCACATTCACGCCGGGCGTCAGCAGCCGGTTGAATTTCCCCAATCTCTCGACCACACCGACCCTCTGCTGCGGCACGATCTTGATCGACAGCACCACGACCAATACGATCACGATGACGATTAAAAATACGACGTACATCATTCAGGATTACCTCCCGTTTTTTGAACTTCGAGTACGGTCGAGCTTCGTCCGACGACGGTTACCCGTTCATCCGGGTCGAGCTCCTCCTTGGAAGCCGCGCTCCACGTTTCGGAACCGACCTTGACGATGCCGGGACGATCCGGGGAAATCTTCGCGATCACGACGCCTTGTTTGCCGACCAAATCCTCATGCGCATCGCGGAAACCCTTCCCTACCTTGAACCTTCTCGTCAGCGGTTTGGTCAAGCCCGTTAGCGCGAGAGCGGCTACCCCGCCGATCAACGATTGGAGCAAAAAGTCGTCCGGCGCCAACAAGGATACGACGGCCGCAACCACGGCTCCCGCGCTTAGCCACAGCATGTAATAGGTCAGCGTCAGCAGCTCGGCAATCAGCAACAGCCCGGCCGCAATGAGCCAGATCGCCCACCATTCCATCGCCCTCTCCCCTTTCTCCCCTTCTTACATATGTACGGTCGCGTTCATGCGTTATGACCGGCCGAATCCCTTTTCGGAAAATAAAAAGCGGCTGTTCCAAGGATCCGAGGATACCTGAAACAACCGTCCGTATGCATTGCGCGCAGCAGCCCTTCTCTTGGATTCCGTACGCCGTCTCCTGCCGCTATTGGGACGGGGACGGGGATTCCGATTCGGAACTCGCGGACGAAGCCGACGGAGACGGACTTGCTTCCTCGGCCGCCTTCCTCGCCTTCAGCAATTCGGCTTCTCCTTTCTCCTGAATCGCCTCTAGCGCTTCCTCCACCGTCTTCTTGTCGTTCAGCGCAGCGTCGACTTCCGCCTCGACCAGAGCGCTCAGCGCACCGAAGAAATTGATCGGCGCTTTCGTATACTCGTTGTTCGTATTGGCCTTCGGTTCCAGCTTATAGAACGGCTCCATGCTGCGACCGTCCTTGTCCGGATTATGTTTCGTGCGGCTCAGCAGGCTGCCGTAGAGCGATTTGGACTTGAGCTTGGCGAACGGATCTCCGTTAATATACTTGATGAACTCCCATGCGGCGCGGGGATTCGCGGAGCTGGAGCTTACCGCGAAGATGCTGCCCAAGCTGAAGTAGCTGCTCTGATTCCGATTGTTCGGGTCGACCGGCGCCGTGACGATCCCCCAGTTGACGGGGGTTACATTTTTGAGCTGCTCTTTGGCCTGGATAATCTGCTGAACCTCATAGCTGCTTTTTACCGCCATGGCCGACCTGCCCATCACGAACAGATTTCTCTGATACATTTCTTCCATCGTCGTGAAATTGAACGATCTGTCCTCCTCCGTCGGCACGTACAGCGCTCCCGACTTCGCCGCATCGATCGCCGACTGGAATACTTTTCTCCACGAATCCGTTTCGATATTGAACGAGGAACCGTCCGCGCTCAGCATTCTAAGCTCCTGCCCCGAGCCGATCATCTGGATCAGGTTAGAGAGGCTGGAGTAGGAGTCCATCGATAGTCCATACACTTTGGAATCTTTGTCTCCGTCCGTCGGAAAACGCTTGGCCAGCTCGAACACTTCTTCCCAGCTCATCGAATCCTTCGGCGGTTCTACGCCATGTTTTTTGAACAAATCGACATTGTAAAACAGCGCCGAACTGGAGAATTCCGGAGACAGGCCGTATAACTTGCCGCCTCCCTGCTCCCGCAGCATCTTCAAAATAGCCGGATGAATGCCTTCCGTCTCGAATTTGTCCTGCTCGATGACAGAATCGAGCGCGAACAGCTTGCCGTCCTGGGCCAGCTTCTCGTACTCCCCGCCTTGAAGCAGAAGCACGTCGGGCTTATGCTCGTCCAGAAATTTGTTGAACCGTTCCTCCATCGTTTCCGTAGCGTCTTGGCTGTACATCGACTGCATATTGGCGACTTCGATTTCGACATTGGGAAATTGCGTCGCAAACATATTTCCGTATTCCTGAAAGAAATAATTGCTGTCCCAGAACATAACCTTGATTTTCGCTTCTTCATCTTTGCCGAGAGGTGCCAGTTCCCCCTCCTTCTTGCCTCCTCCGCCGCATGCGCTTAACAAGCCGAGCACCAGCATGAGGCTCAGTAATGTAACCAAGTATTTTTTCACGGAACAACCCCCTATGTAGATAGCACTCATCCCCATCATATCGAATTTTGGATGTCAATTCCTTAAAATTTTCATAAATTTTCTAAATCTAATGCCTAAGTGTAAAAAATCGATTCAGAGTATAAAAAAATGAACCTGCCGTAACGGGGCAGGCTCGTTCTTATTCAGGATTGCGGTTTTCCCAACAACGGATTCGATTTTTTATGCTGAATCAATTCGGACACGGTCACCATCCTGTAACCGCGCCTCCTCAGCTCCGGAAGAATCGTCTCCAGCGCTTGAACCGTCTGCATCGACCCTTCGACATGATCGTGAAACAAAACGATATCGCCGTTACGGACGTTCTTCAGCACCCTGTCGACGATTTTGCGCGTTCCGGGAGAGCTCCAATCCTTCGTATCCTGATGCCATGACCATAACACCATCGTATAGCCGCGCTCGCGCGCGATCCGAACGACGGAATCGTTGAAGAAACCTCCCGGCGGCCTGAACCATAGGCTGTGCTTCCCGGTCAGGCTCACGATCTGCTTTTCGGTCCGGCTAAGCTCATCTTCCAGCCGCTGCTGGCTGATCCGATGGTTCAGATACAGATGATTGTATGTATGATTCGCGACTTCATGACCTTCCTTCGCTTCTCTCCTTACGACGTCCGGATACCGATCCATCCGTTTGCCGACTACGAAAAAGGTCGATTTGGCGTCGTTCGCCGCGAGCAAATCGAGAATTTTCGGAGTCGTGACGGGGTTGGGACCGTCGTCGAACGTCAGGGCGATCAACTTCTCCTTCATCGGCACTTCCCATACGACTTCTTCCCGCTCTTCGTAGTATGCCCTCGTCTTTTTGTGCGGCTGCGCCTGCGCCTGATTGTACCCGCAAGCGACCGCCGCCGACACGCAAACTCCGATCAGCGTTGCCGTTTTGAATACGGACATGCGCTCCCTCCGCTCCTGTGCATTACAGGGATAGTATGGAGGTTTTGTTCAACAAATATGAGTTCCGATCGCTCCCGTGAACAGCTTGGCTAAAGAAAGCTGAGCTATTTATTTTTCCTGATTGGCTTTCATGTTGACGAGCGTCGCTTCCGCTTCCTCCTGCATCGTCCTGATCGCTTCATCCAATGTTTTTTTGTCGTTTACCACTGCCGTAAGCTCCCGGGCCATCAGCTCTCTTACGGTCCAGTCCAATCCCTCCGGAAGGTTCTTGAACTCGCTGCGGAGCTCCGCCTTCGGTTCCAGCTTGAAAAATGCGGTCATATCCCGTTCGTCCTGAGGACGATTGAATTCCGTTCGGCTGAATAACTCGCCGTTGCTTGAATTCGCCCTGATCTGGGCATAATCCGCCGAGTTCGCATACTTGATGAATTCCCAAGCCACTTTGGCATTTCTGGATTGCGAATTGATCGCGAAAACCGCGCTATAATTGTATGAGCCGCTCTGCGTACGATTGTTGGGATCGACCGGTGCGGTGACTAGCCCCCAGTTAACCGGTGTAACGTCCTTGAGGGAGTTCTTAGCATTTAGGAGCGCGCCGACCTGATGCGGAGGCTGGAAGGTCATTGCCGACCGGCCCGTGACGAAGCGATCGTCTTCCAGCATTCTCATCTGCTTGTGTTGCTCCTCTTCCGTCGGCAGATAAAATGCGCCCGATTTAACGGCCCCCACTACGGTTTCGAATACTTTGCGCCATGCTTCGCTGTTCAATTGGGCTTCGGTTGCTTCCGTATTGAATACGCGCAGATTTTGTGCAGCTCCGATTTTGAGCGTACTGAACAGAGGATGCATGAAACCGTCTATCGTAAATCCGTAAATTCTGCTCTTCTCGTCACCGTCCGTCGGAAACCTCTTCGCCAGCTCGAATACTTCGTCCCACGTCATCGAATCCCGTGGAAGCTCGATATTATATTTGTTGAACAGATCGATATTGTAGAAAAGCGCTTCGCTCGTGAAAAAGGGACTAAGCCCGTACAGCTTGCCGTCGCCCTCGTTGCGAAGCAGGGAAAGGATCGCCGGATTGTATCCTTCCATATCGTACGAACTCATCTGGATCGGAACGTCGAGATCCAGCAGTTTTCCGTTCCTCGCCATGCTTTCATATTCGTGTTCGAACAGGAACAGGACATCAGGCTGCTCCTTATCCACAAGCTCGTTAAAAATTTGCTCTCTGGATTTGGACGTGTCATTGAATTTTCCTTGTCTGCTCACGACTTCGATTTCTACATTGGGAAATTCGTTCTGGAACAGCATTCCGTATTCCCGTTGAAACTGCTCCATGCTCCAGTACATCACTTTAAGCTTCGTTTCCGTGTTCCTATCCAGCGGCTCCCAATCGCCGCCTCCTTCTCCGCTTCCGCTGCATCCGAATGTTCCAAACGCTAATGCCGCAGCTAAAATACCCGTGCCTGCCTTTTTTATCATTGCGTTTCCCCCCGTCTTAATCGGCAATTCCCGCGCGTCAGGAGGATTAAATCGATTCTCCCCTTCGGCTCCCCCTACTATATAACAAAAATTCCATTGTTTCGGCTGTTTTGGGGAAGTCAGAAGGAATGTATAAAAAATCGATCGATTGTATCACACTTTCCGGCTCGCAATAAACGCCACTAACGCAAAAAGCACCCGGTTAAGGGTGCTTCTTCTTGGCCTGGCGACGTCCTACTCTCCCAGGACCCTGCGGTCCAAGTACCATCGGCGCTGGAGGGCTTAACGGTCGTGTTCGGGATGGGTACGCGTGGAA